>JAYVMG010000025.1:0-5500 GCA_043759095.1 Acidobacteriota bacterium
AGCGAGTTCACTTACCCGGGGTCGCGCCGTGGTGGTCCCGCGCGACGCCGGAGCCTTGTCGGGCATCACGGGCCGGATTCGAACCGTGGTGAGCGACACCGCATCGCGGACGCGTCTTCCTCGATACGTTGCACGCTGTAGTGCCCATCGCCACTCGCCTTGAGCCGTTTCGGCGGGCGCCTCGGTGCCGCCGCTGAAGAAGGTGACCTGAGCCTGTCGAAGGGCCGCCTTCGCCTGCCAGGTTGCCGCCGCGTCCGGCGCCGAACCGGCGGCTGCCGCCCGGTTCGCCCGTTTCCAGATCGCTGCGGCCACGATACGAGCGCCTCGCGCAGCGCCTTCACCTCGGGAAACGCCGCGAGCTGACCGACGAGCGTCTCGCTCTCGTCGGGACTGATGATGTGATCGCGCGCCGCGTGCGCACGCCCTTCAGCTGTGGCAGGGGGCGGGGGTCTGAGAACGGGGGATTCGGTGAACCCCCGACACCCCCTAATGTTTCCTATCGTCCTGATTCATAGATAAAGATATTTGGTCCCGCGCCAAAGGTCCAGATCATGCCGATCGTCAGCGGATCAATCCCGTGCTGCTTCGCGTACGTCATCAACGGTGGGATCGACGTCGCGAGCATCGCGATCTCATTGCCGATGACGATGTGATACAGGAACGCCGCCCAATACAGCACCAGCGTCGATAACCAGCCCGTGCCGATGAACGGCGCGATCCCCTTGAACAGAATCGTGGTCAGTACTGCGAGCGCGCCAGTCTGCGCGAGCACATTGCTCAGGCTGACGGCGGCGGCGACGAAGAAGATCGGTAGAAAATTGATCTTCCGAACGTCCTCCGTGTCGAGCACGCCGATGCGCGGCATGATCGCGAGAAGGCCGACGCCGAGGCCGAGCATCGGCGCCGGAATGTGATGCAGGAAATCGGTAATCCACAAGCCGATGGCGAGCGTCATCAGCATCGCGGCGCGCTTTTCGAAGGTCGACCAGGATCCCATCGCGCGGATTTCCCGGTGCAGGTAGTCGGAGCCGCCGGGCAGCGTCACCGTTTCTGGCGGATACATCCAGAGCGCCAGCCGCCAGGCGACGATCATCACGATGATGTCGCACGGCAGGTACGCCAGCGCCCATTGGCTCCAGAGGACGTGTACATCTCCGAACTTCTCGATGGCCCCGCGCGCCGTGATGGACGAGGCGCCGACGATGACCATCTTGTCGAAAATCGTCGTCTGATACACAAGAATGATGAACATTCCGCGCGCGATGTTGCTGCCTTTCCCGACGCCGAACGCGTCGGTGAGCCCCATGGCGATCGCCGCCATGATGACGACGCGCGCGATGCCCGATGGCACGACGGGCGTCAGCAGGAAGTTCGAGATGATCAGCCCGAGGAGCAGCCGCGCCTCGCGCAGCATCGCTTGGTGCCGCAAACGCGCTGGCCCGCTCTCGCCCCGTGTGGAAGGCAAAGTCCACGAGTAGCTGATTTTCGTTTCAGCCGGTGAACCCGCGGTCGCGCGCGAAGACCATCGCCTGCGCTCGCGTCCACACGCCCAGCTTGTCGAACACGTTGGATGTGTGATTCCGGACCGTCTTCTCGCTGATGGCGAGGCGTTCCGCGATTTCCTTATTGCTCAGGCCTTCGGCGATCAGCGCCAGCACCTGGCGCTCACGAGAGGACAGCCCGGCGAACACCGCGTCATCCTCGGCGGATCCGCCCAGCCGCAGGAAATCCAGCACCGCCTGTGTAAAACGGCCCCACGCCGGCTCCGGTTCGAGCAGGACGTGATTCCGCGAGTCGAGCTCGATGAACTCGGCGCCGGCGATACCTGCCGCGAGGAGCCGTCCCTCCTCGATCGGCACGACCTCGTCGTTGGCGGCGTGCAGGACGAGCGTCGGGGTTGTGACCTCGTGGAGTCGATCGGAGATATCGACCACCGCGCGCGCTTCGAACAGGTCGGCCGCGACCTCGCCGGAGGTCGTCTTCCGGCAAAGGTCGTTGAACCATTCGATCTGCTCGTGGCTGCCTCCCGGAATGAATCGTGAGGTGAAGACCTGGCGGAAGGTCGGGTTGTCCTTGCCCCAACCGAGACGCGTCAGTTCCACCATCGCCTTGGACTCGCGCTCCGAGCGCGTCACACCGCGACGCCACGAGCCGCGAGCGTACCCTCCATACAAAATCATGCGGGCGACGCGCTCGGGATGCCGGATCGCGTACATCACGCACGTCGCGGCGCCCTGCGAGATGCCGAGCAGCGTGACCGGTTCGTGCGGGCTCGCAACGTCGATCACCGTTTCCAGATCCGCCACCCACCGATCGAGCGACAGGTCGCCGGACTTCCACTCGCTCATGCCGCAGCCCCGTTCGTCGTAGCGGACGAACCGGCAATACGCCGGGAAGAACTGGAGCCAGTGCCGCCAGACGGGGCTCTCCCACTCGTACTCGAGATGCGTAAGCCAGTTGGCGGCCTTGACGACGAGCGGGCCGCTCCCGGATTCGGCCCAGGCCAGCTGGACGCCATCGGACGCGGTCACGTACTGGACGCGCTGCCGACGTCTGTGGGAGATGGTCATCGGCGCGATGGGCCAATTGTCCCGGCGGTCATGGGGCGATTCTAGCCAGATCGGGACAGAATGCCCATGGCGGGCGCAAGTGAAGGGGCGCATGCTCGCGGCATTGCTCGAGGAGGTCATGCCGTGTTGAAACGCTCCATCTTCTTCGCCTACGGTGTCGTGTCGTACCTCGTGTTCCTCGCGACGTTTCTCTACGCGATCGCGTTCGTCGGCGGATTCGGCGTCCCGACCCAGCTCGATGGCCATCCGCGCGAGCCCATCGGTCTCGCGCTGGCGATCGACGTCGGGCTCCTGACCCTCTTCGCGGTCCAGCACAGCGTGATGGCCAGGCGCTGGTTCAAGGAGTGGTGGACGCAGATCGTGCCGTGGACGATCGAGCGCTCCACCTACGTGCTGTGTGCGAGCCTGGCGCTGCTCTTCCTGTTCTGGCAATGGCGCCCGATCGGGATCGAAGTCTGGTCCGTACAATCTCCCGCGGCCCGCATGGTGCTGAGAGGGCTCTTTGCGACCGGATGGAGCACGGTCCTGATCGTGACCTTCCTGATCAGTCACTTCGACCTGTTCGGTCTGCGCCAGGTATGGCTGCCGCTCGTCGGCACACCGTACACGAAGGTGTCGTTCAGGACGCCGCTCCCCTATCGATTCGTGCGGCATCCGCTCTACTTCGGGTTTCTCCTCGCTTTCTGGATGACGCCGAACATGACGCTCGCGCACCTGCTGTTCGCGTTGGCGACCACGGCCTACATCGTCCTCGCGATTCAGTTCGAGGAGCGGGATCTCGTGGCCGAGCACGGCGCGGCGTACGAGGAGTACCGGCGCCGCGTGCCGATGCTGGTGCCCGGTCCGCGCCGGCCGCATCCGGTGAACGGCGATGTGACCGCGCGATGAGGATCAGAACGCGGCGCAATTCCGGCAGACTCGAGGCGAATCACAACGAAGCATTCATCGGCTTGGCGGTCCTGGCGTGTGCGGGTGGGCTCGCCGGCCTCCTCACGCTGGATGGACACCGCGCCACCGCTGACGAGCGCGTTCCAAACCTGCTGGCCTTTGACAACGAGGCGGGCCAGGCGCGCACGTTCAACGTCAATGGCGCGATCGATCTGAACAACCCGTTCTTCCAGGATCTGGGTACCAACGGCCGCCGCTGCGTCTCCTGCCATCAGCCTGCCAATGCCTGGACCATCACACCCGCGAACGTCCAGAGCCGGTTCGCGGCGACCGACGGCGCGGATCCTATCTTCTCGAACAACGATGGCTCGAATTGTGAGGGCGTGCGCCCGGGATCCCTCGAGGAGAAGCGAGCGGCGTACAGCCTGCTCCTGAATCGCGGTCTCATTCGGATCGGGCTCAACGTGCCGGCCGGGGCCGAATTCGTCATCGACCGTGTGACCGATCCCAACCAGTGCGCCCCGGCGACCAACGACGCGTCGCTGTACCGCCGACCGCTCCCGTCGTCGAACGTCCGCTTCCTGAGCGCGATCATGTGGGACGGCCGGGAATCGTCACCGACCAGAACGATCGAGCAGGACTTGCTGCACCAGGCCAACGCCGCGACGCGCGGCCATGCTGAGGGTGTCCTTGATCTGACGGCCGGAGAGGCGCAGCAAATCGTCGCCTTCGAAATGGGACTGTTCACCGCGCAGGCCCGTGACAGGAACGCCGGCAATCTTCGGTCGCAGGGGGCGGAGGGAGGGCCTGTGCCGCTGGCGAAGCAGCCGTTCTTCATTGGCATCAACGATCCCGTTGGATTGAATCCTACGGGCGCAGCGTTCGATCCGAAGGCGTTCACGCTCTTCAACAGCTGGGAGCGACTCAAGAGCTCGGACGAGCCCTCCACGGCGAGCCGGGGGGCGATCGGCCGCGGGCAGGCGATTTTCAATACGAGGCCGATGACGCTGACGGGCGTGGCCGGCCTGAACGGCCAGACATTCCCAAACGGGGTCTCGCTTCCCGAGACCTTCGGCGGCACGTGCACGACGTGCCACGATACGCCGAATGCGGGGAACCATTCCATCAAAGCGCCGCTCAACATCGGCATGGCGGAGCCTGCGATCGCCCTCTACCTTCCGGTCTACACGCTGCGAAACGTGATGACGCAGGACAAGGTCGAGACGACGGATCCCGGGCGGGCCATGATCACCGGCAAGTGGACGGACATCGGCAAGTTCAAGGGCCCGGTCCTGCGTGCCCTGGCGGCGAGGGCGCCGTACTTCCATAACGGTTCGGCCGCAACGCTCGAGGACGCGATCCAGTTCTACGAGAAACGCTTCAACCTCGGGCTGACGGTCCGGGAGAAAGCCGATCTGCTCGCGTTTCTCCGCGCGCTCTGACCCCACGCGACGGTCCGTGACACGTTCGGGGCGCGGGCCACACGAGCAAGTTCTGGCGGATGTGGGCACGCGGCGAGTATCTGTGTCGAGGGCTGCGTCTGAGAAGGGGCATTCTGTTACCCGCGGCCGGCCCTCTAATGTTTCCTTGTATCTTGAAAAACGGGGACGCGATCGGATCGTAGGGGCGGGCCGACCGGGTTAATCGGATTGGCTTGACGCAAAGCGTCAGGAACTACACTCTGTCGTTCGCGCCGCCCTTCAGCGGTGAGGCGGTGATGGCTCTCGGCGAATTTCAGCCGGGCGGCGCGTCGGGCCGGCACACGCATCCGGGCGAGGAAATTTCCTACGTGCTCGCGGGCCCGCTGGTGATCGACATCGACGGCAAGCCGGCCAAGACGCACCAGACCGGCGAGGTCTTCATGATTCCTGCCGGCACGATCCACAACGCCAAGAACACCGAAACCGCCGGCGTCAAAGTCGTCGGGACCTACGTGATCGAGAAGGGGAAGCCCGTCACGACGCCAGTGCCGTAGGAATCTGAGAATCTGCCGGGCTTCAGTGCGGCGACGTCGATCGCGTGCGCCTGCAGGGCGCCAGACA
>JAYVMG010000026.1:0-14259 GCA_043759095.1 Acidobacteriota bacterium
GGGACTGCTCTACCTGATCCACAACCGGACGCTGCTGCACACGCTCGATAGTTTCCGTCGGAATCCTCCGCTACGAAGGTGACAAAGTAGTGCTAACGATGCCGTAATCTTTGCCGGCATAATCCTGCTCGACCGCGCCGCTGATGGTGATCGCGTTGCCCGGCACCGGCTCCGGAATCTGATGCCGGACCGGCTTGAGGTGCCGTAGGTAGACGACGACCGCGTGGCGATCTTCCTCGGTCCAATTCGAGAAGACCGGCCACGGCATCACGGTGCCAGGCGCGACGTACCCGTCGGTGAAGGTGCCGCTGCGCAGCACGCGCTTCACTTCATCGTCTGTGCGACGCGCCAGGCCAGTGTCTTTGTCCGGCGTCAGGTTGCGGCTGACGAACGTGCCGTGCGCCGTCTGAAACTTGAGTCCGCCGCCGGCGAGGTACTTCGTCAGGTCCGGACCCTGCGATCCGTTGGTGGCGTGACAGCCGATGCAGCCGGTCGTCATCACGATGTAGCGTCCGTGCGCGGCGATCGCGCGCTCCGCGGGATCCGCGATGTCGCTGACGCCTGGAGCGGCGTCGGACAGCTGCTTCCCGAATTCTTCCGGCGGCGTGATGAAGAACGGCGGAATGAAATAGAGGAACGCGCAGAAGCCGCACACCGCGATCACGGCGACGACGAGGAGCGCCCATTTCAGGAATGCTTTCATTGCCGCGCTCCTTTCGTGCCGGCGTTGCCTGAGAAAAACACCATCGGCGGATCCCCGCCGAGGACCAGCATGTTGAACTTGCCCCAGAGATAGACAGGGAACCATGGCCGGGCCGGAGGGGGCACTTTGTTCGAGACCGGTGGCACCGTGCGCAGGCACGCGACCATCGCGTCGAGGTCGGCGGGCGTCAAGGTCGAGAACGATCCGTAGTCCATCGGGAACGGCAGCAGGCGCGATCCGTCGCGCAGGATGCCCTTCGTGACGACGCGTTTGATCTCGTCGTCCCTCCAGCTGCCGAGGCCCGTGGCCTTGTCCGATGTCAGGTTGCCGGTGGGAAAGCGGCCGAACGGGTTGATCTCGATGACCATCCCGCCCGCCAGTTTCATGCCGGGAAGGATGTGCTTGTTCGTGTCGACCGGTGAATGACACTGCACGCACCCGAGCGTCTCGACCAGGTAGGCGCCGCGCTTCACCGGGTCTGCCTTTGCCTGCGCATCCTGCCGCGCGTAGAGCTGCGTGATTTCGTCGGCGGTCATCGACCACACCGGCTTTCGCCCGAGCGACACGATGTAGTTGGCGAGATCCCACATCTCATTGTCGGACGCCGCGTCGGCAAACGACGGCATCGGCGTGCCGGTCATGCCGGTGCGAAAGCGGAGATAGATATCGCGCGACGTGGCGCCGCCGTGAAACGTCCACGGCTCGGTGAGATCCGCCGCGCGCAGCGGCTGACGCCAGTCGTCCTCGAACGTGGTTGCCACCGCGCCGGCGCCGCGGCCGTCGCTGCCGTGGCACTTGCCGCACTGCAGCTTCTGGTAGGCCTGCTCGCCGCGCGCGATGCTGGTCGGCGAACTTGCCACACCAGGCCCGAGCGTCACGGTTTTCGGCGGTGTGGCGAACGCTGGCGACAGCGATTTCACGTAATGCACGACGTCGGTGATTTCGCCGTCCGGCAGGATGCGATCCCACGCCGGCATGGCCGTGCCATACAGCCCGCGGCGCACCGAGCCGATCAGGTCGTCGTCGGCCGGAGGGGTACCTGTCTCAGTCGTGCGGATTTTGTACTTGCCGCTCGTGAAGTCGCGCGGTCGCGGCACGAGGTACTGCGCCGAGGGACCGTCGCCCTTGCCGGCGCTGCCGTGGCACTCGACGCAGTGCGCGTCATACACCGCTTTCCCGCGCGGCTGCGCTTCGACACTGGTTCGCGTCGCCCAGAGGAAGCCAGCAAAGCATCCGGCTGCGGCCATCGTGAAGACAAACCTGCGGTCGCGGATCAGGTTCATAGCGCGATTCGACTCCTTCGATAGGCGGTATTCAATCACTCGGTAGCCGGGTGTTCAACGCGCTCCACCCGCCGCGAGAATCTTCTTCAACTCTTCTGTCCAGTTGACGACGACGCGCAGCTTGCCGCCGTTCGCGCCGCGCCGAATCATGATGAAGCGGCCGTCGGGCGTGACGTCGTAGTTGGCGATGCTCGCACCGCGTCCGAAGTGGTAGTCGTCCGCGAAGAGCGCCGCAGGCTTACCGAACACCGGCTCGGCGCCCGCGGCGTCGAGCGCCACCGCGACGATATGCTTCGCGCTGCTGCGGTAGTAGATCTCGCGGCTGTTGCGACTCCACCGCCCCTGCACGCCGCCCCCTTCCGAGACCTGCCATTGTCGATCCAATTCCGGATAGCGCCGGACGTAGATCTCTGGCCGTCCCGAGGCGTCGGACTGGTAGAGCAGCCAGCGTCCGTCTGGCGACAACTGCGCGCCGCCGTCATACGCTGGCGTGACGATCAATGGTTTCGGGACGAAGGCGCCACTGATCGACATCAGGAAGACATCCGCCGACGTCTCGGGCCGGATGCGGGTGACGATGATGGAGTCCGGATCGGGTCCCGGCGACGAGGGGAAATCATTGACGGTTGCGCCGGGCACGGGGCCGGCCTTACCGCTGCCGTCGGCGGCGGCCCAGAACGGCAAACTAAACCGCTTGAACACGACGCGGCTCCCGTCCGCGCTCCACGTGGAGAAGTTCGTGCTCAGCGCGCCGGCGGTCAGCCGCGCGCGCGTGCCGCGTACTAGATCGACGGCCTCGATCACGTTGCCGCCGACCTCCACCAGAAGCCTGCGGCCGTCCGGTGAGATCCGAGGGTTCGCATACCGATCCGATGGCAACAGGTCGAGGGCCAGGGCCGCGCCGTCGCGACCTACCGAGAGCACGCGTGTGTCCATGAAGCCGGCCTGCATGGACAGCAGGGTCCCGGTGGACGACAGGGTGAATCCCAGGCCTCCGGTGCGGAGTGCCTCCAAACTGCGGGACGGCAGGACCGGGATGGCTGCACCTCGCAACGTCGCCGTGCGCGAGTCGATCGCGACTGCCATCACGGCGCCATCCCTGGCGAAAAGCAGATGGCCCGTGGGCGACCACACGGGGGTCGTCGCGCGTTCGACGACGACCGTTCGTTGTCCTCCGTCGATCGACACGGCTTCGATTCGTTCCGCGCCCGGCTCGGTGGTCTGGCTCGCGAACAGCACGAGGTGTTCCCCGGGCAGCACGATCGGGTGGTCGTGAGCCACTTCATGGCGGGTGGCATCGAGCACCGTGAGCGCGCGCGGTGCGCCGCCATCCGCCGAGACGATCCAGAGGGCGCCGTCGCGGGCGAAGACGATACCGGCCGGGCTCCACGCGAGGCCGCCGTTGGTGTCCGCGCCGGACGTCACGACTTTTCGTTGCTGATCGGCCAGGGTCACCCGCGTGACCGATCCGCCGCCAGCAATGAACGCCATGCTGCCGCTGTCAGGCGAGAATGCCGCGAGAGAAGCGCTGCTGGTTCCTGGAAGTTCACTCGCCTCGGCGCGATCCAGTTGGCGAACGAAGAAGCTGCGTACGTTGTCCTTCACGCCCACCATCGCGACGGTCCGACCGTCGGGCGAGATCGCAGGATCCCACGACTGGCTGGGTTCCACGTCACGTGGGAACCCGATGTCGAGCTGCATCACGTCCCGCGAGGCCGAGGCGGCACCTGTTCGACCCCACAGCGTCCATCCGGCCAGCAGCACTGCGGCCGCCGCAACTCCCCACGGCAACGCGCGCAGGATCGAGCGCACCGCAACTGGCGCCGCTGGCGCGGGCACGTCGCGCGCGTCCTCCAGCTCCAGCCGAGCATCGCCGATGTCGCGCAGCCGCTGACGTGGATCCTTGACCAGGCATCGTGCGATCAATGTTCGGACACGTGCGGGAGTCGCGTCTGGCAACGTTGCCAGATCCGGTTCGCGCGAGAAGATCAGCCCCAGCGTTTCAGCGACCGACTCGCTCGCGAAGAGGCGCGTGCCCGTCAGCATTTCGTACAGCACGACGCCGAACGCCCAGATGTCCGCGCGTTTGTCGACGGCCCGACCCTTGGCCTGCTCGGGAGACATGTAGGCCGCGGTGCCGAGAATCATCCCTGCCATCGTCCCCGCGGGCGTCGTCAACGTCGGGGAGTTTGCAAACCCACCAGCCCCACCCGACCTACCCGACCCAGTGTCCATCGCTTTCGCCAACCCGAAGTCGAGCACTTTCACTTTGCCGTCCGGCGTGATCTTGATGTTCGCAGGCTTGAGGTCGCGATGGATGACGCCCCGCTCGTGCGCCGCTTCGAGCGCATCGGCCATCTGCCGCGCGATCGCGAGCGCCGCATCGACGGCAATCCCTGAGCCTTGAGAGTTGAGCCTTGAGAGTTGTTCGAGCCTCTCTTCGAGCGTCTCCCCCTCGACCAGCTCGAGGACGATCGCGGTGACGCCGTCGGCTTTCTCGAGACCGTACACGGCCGCGATGTTCGGATGATTCAGCGTGGCGAGGAGCTCGGCTTCACGTTGGAAGCGCGCGAGCCGATCGGGGTCCTGCGCGAACGTCTCGGGCAGCACCTTGAGCGCGACCTCGCGCTTCAGGTTCGTGTCGCGCGCTCGATAGACCTCGCCCATGCCGCCGGCGCCGAGCGGGCCCAGGATCTCGTACGGTCCGAGCCGAGTCCCGGCGCTCAGCACCTCGTCACATCACTCTGCATTTCACTCTGCACTCTGCACCCTGCACTCTCAGGGAATGAGGACAATCTTTCCGAGGGCGCCCGGTTCCATCACCGCTTCATGCGCGCGCGGCGCGTCGGCGAGCGGAAATTCACGGCCGACGACCGGGTTCAATGTGCCGTTGCTCAGGCCGGCGATGAGCCCGGCGTGAATCTCGACGAACTCCGCCTCAGTGACGTTGAACAGCGTCATGCCCAGAATCGACGCGTCGCGACCCATCGCCGCACGCGCGTCAATGTCCGTCTTCCCTCGATTGCCGACCACGACCACGCGCCCGTACTTCGACAGCAGGGACAGGTCGCGATCGAGGTTCACATGCGCCGCCATCTCGATGATCAGGTCGACCCCTCGACCGCCGGTGGCTTTCATGATCTGGTCTGCGTACGCCGGCGTTTTGTGGTTCACCACGAAGTCGGCGCCGTGTTCGCGGACGACGGTGAGGCCGGCCTCGGTGCCGCCGCTGCCGATCACGATGAGTCCGCGCGCGTGCGCGAGCTCGACCGTGGCGATCCCTACGCCGCCCGTTGCGCCGTGGACGAGCACTG
Organism: Acidobacteriota bacterium; assembly: GCA_043759095.1. GTDB lineage: Bacteria > Acidobacteriota > Vicinamibacteria > Vicinamibacterales > CAVVIG01 > CAVQFC01. The sequence goes on from JAYVMG010000026.1 coordinate 5,301, forward strand.
CTTCGCCCGGCTTCGCGTGCGCGCGCTGGAAGAGCGCGCGATACGCCGTGCAGTACGGCACGCCGAGCGCCGCGCCCTGGCCGAACGATGTGCGCGCCGGCAGCGGATGCAGCTGCGACGGGATGCAGAGCGCTTTCTCCGCGTACGTGCCCGCGCCCGCCACGGTATTGCCGACGCCGCAGATGTAGACGCGATCGCCCGCCTTCACCTCGGTGACGCCCGCGCCCACCGATTCCACTTCACCGGCGCCGTCCTGTCCCGGCGTGTACGGCAGCGGCGGTTTCCGCGGGTACGTGCCACTTAAGATGTACGCGTCCACGGGATTGATGCCGGCCGCGCGCACGCGCACGACGACTTCGCCCGGTCCGGCTTTCGGATCTGGAACGTCTTCGATCTTCATCACTGCCGGTCCGCCGTACTCGTGAGCCCGAATCGCTTTCATCTGATTTCTCCCGCTCGGCTAAAGTCTTCGCGCTACGTGGACGTGTGCTCCCGCTCGGCTAAAGTCTTCGCGCTACGTGGACGTGTGCTCCCGCTCGGCTCAAGCCTTCGCGCTACGTGGACGTGTGCTCCGCTCGGCTAAAGCCTTCGCGCTACGTGGACGTATGCTCCCGCTCGGCTCAAGCCCTCGCGCTACGCTCGTGTATCGAACGTCCGTAGCGCGAAGGCTTTAGCCGAGCGGCGAATGCTATCATGGGAACTTCCATGCAGTTGCTGAAGCGCCACAGGACGGTGGGCGTAAAGGTCGGTCACGTCCAGGTGGGCGGCGGTGCGCCCATCGTCGTCCAATCGATGACGATGACGGATACGGCCGACGCGCGCGGCACGGCTCAGCAGTGCATCGAGCTGGCTGAGGCCGGGTCGGAGATGGTGCGCATCACGGTGAACGTAGCCGAGGCTGCTGCCGCCGTGCCGGAAATCAAGCAGCGCATGCTCGACGCCGGCTGCACGGCGCCGCTCATCGGCGACTTCCACTACAACGGCCACCTGCTGCTCACGAAGTACCCCGACTGCGCGCGCGCGCTCGATAAGTACCGCATCAATCCCGGCAACGTCGGCACCGGCAAGCGCCGCGACGAACAGTTCTCCACGATCTGCAAGGTCGCCGTCGATCACGCGAAGCCGGTCCGCATCGGCGTCAACGGCGGATCGCTGAATCAGGAACTCGTCGTCGCGAAGATGCAGGAGAACACTGACGGCGATCTCGGCAAGTCGTCCGAGGACATCATCAACGAGTGCATGGTGCTGTCGGCGATCGAGTCGACGGCGCTCGCGATCGAGAGCGGCCTGCGCAAGGACCAGATCATCATCTCGTGCAAGACGTCGCGCCCGCGCGACCTGATCGCCGTCTATCGCGCGCTTGCCAAGCAGACCGAGCAGCCGCTGCATCTCGGGCTCACCGAAGCAGGCATGGGCACGAAGGGGCTGGTGTGGTCGTCGGCGGCGATGGGCGTGCTGCTGAACGAAGGCATCGGCGACACGATTCGCGTCTCGTTGACGCCGCGCCCGAACGGCGACCGGCGCGAGGAGGTGTACGCCGCCTGCGAGCTGCTGCAGTCGCTCGCGCTGCGAGCGTTTTCACCGAGCGTCACCGCGTGTCCAGGTTGTGGCCGCACCACGAGCAGCACGTTCCAGGAACTGGCCGAACGGGTCCAGGACTACGTCCGCGAAATGATGCCGACGTGGAAGAAACAATATGAGCAGGTCGAGACGATGACCCTCGCCGTCATGGGCTGCGTCGTCAACGGCCCGGGTGAGTCCAAGGCCGCGAACATCGGCATCAGCCTGCCGGGCACCGGCGAGGAGCCGAGCTGTCCGGTGTTCATCGACGGCAAGCATGCGATGACCCTGCACGGCACGTACGACGAGCTCGCGGCGGAATTTCAGCGTCTCGTTGATGACTACGTCGACCACAACTACGCCCGACGCTGATCGCCTCCTCGCGGAGGCGCTCCACCGCGTCTGGGGCTTTTCCGAATTCCGCCCGCTGCAACGCGAGGCGATGCACGCGATTCTGCAGTCGCGCGACAGCATCGTCGTCCTCCCGACCGGCGGCGGAAAATCGCTGTGCTTCCAGGCGCCAGCAGTGGCGACCGAGGGCCTCGGCCTTGTCGTGTCGCCGCTCATCTCGCTGATGAAGGATCAGGTCGACGGACTGCGCGTCGACGGCGTGGCGGCGTCGTTCCTAAACAGCACCTTGCAGCCGCACGAGCGCGACGAGGTGATCGCCAGCGTGCGCGACGGGCGATGCCGGCTCCTGTATGTATCGCCGGAGCGGCTCGTCGGTGAGGGCGGTCCGTCGCTGTGGCGGCTGCTGAAGCAAGCCAACCTGAAGTTCATCGCGATCGACGAAGCGCACTGCATCAGCCAGTGGGGCCACGATTTCCGGCCCGAGTACCGCCAGCTCGGACGGCTGCGCGACGACTTCCCCGGCGTGTCGTTCCACGCGTTCACGGCGACGGCCACCGAGCGTGTTCAGCGCGACATCGTCACCGAGCTGCGGCTGCAGACACCGCTGATCCTGGTCGGGTCGTTCGACCGCCCGAATCTCGTGTACCGCGTCATCCGCCGCGGGCACCTCCACACGCAGTTGATCAGCATCCTCGATCGCCACGACGGCGAGTCGGGCATTGTCTACTGTTCGTCGCGGAAGGAAGTCGAGGCGCTCGCCGAATGGCTGAAGGGCGAAGGCCATTCCGCCGTGCCGTACCATGCGGGCCTGTCCGACGATGTGCGCAGCCGGAATCAGGAGATGTTTCTCGACGAGCGCGTCGACATCGTCGTGGCGACGGTGGCGTTCGGCATGGGCATCGATCGATCGAACGTGCGGTTCGTCGTGCACGCCGGCGCGCCGCGATCACCAGAGCACTATCAGCAGGAGTCAGGTCGTGCGGGACGGGACGGTCTGCCCGCGGAGTGCGTGCTGATCTATTCCGGCGGCGACTTCGTTCGCTGGAAGCAGATGCTGGAAAACAACGGCGAGTGGAGCGAGAGCGCGCGCTCGCTGCTGCGCGACATGGAGAAGTACGCCGCCGGCACGCGATGCCGCCATCGCACGCTGGTGGAGTATTTCGGTCAACGGTACGAACGCGCCGAGTGCGGTGCGTGCGACTGGTGCCTGAAGGAACTCGACGCGGTCGCCGGATCGCTGACCATCGCGCAGAAGATCCTGTCCTGCGTGGCGCGCGTGAAGCAGACGTGGGGTACGGCGCACGTCACCGACGTGCTGACCGGCAAGGCGACCGAGAAAGTGGTCGCGTCACACCATCACGAGCTGTCGACGTTCGGGCTGCTGAAAGACGAGGCGCCGGTCGCGATCCGTGGATTCATCGAGCAGCTCGTGGGCGACGGCCTGCTGGCGCGCGAAGGCGATCCGTACCCCGTGCTGCGGCTGACGGCCGCGGGCGCGTCGCTGATGCGCGGCGACGGCGACTGCCAGCTCTATCGCGAAGTGAAGCCGCCCTCGTCCAGAAAACGCAGCCGTTCCGGCGTGAAGGACACGTTCACCGTGCCGGTCGATGCGGATCTCTTCGACGTGCTGCGTGAGGTTCGCACCCGTCTGGCGCGAGCGCGCGGCGTGCCGCCGTACGTGATCTTCCACGACACGACGCTGCGCGACATGGTCGAGCGCCGGCCCAAGACGGTCGACGATCTGCACGAGGTGTACGGCGTTGGCGCGAAGAAAGCCGCCGACTTCGGCGACGCGTTCCTTGACGCGATTCGGACGTTCCGGCGGCCTGAGTAGAACAACGCTCCACCACAGAGGACGCGGTGGACATGGAGGGGCAATCCTGAACGAAAAGAGAACTCTTAATGAACGGTGTAGGGTTCGTGCAGCGCGAACGGGGCGATCTCGACGTCGAATGCATCGCCCTCTTCCGTGATCATCTGATACGAGCCGCGCATCACGCCGGTCGAGGTGTCGAGGTTGCAGCCTGACGTGTACTCGAACGACTCACCCGGGCGCAGCACCGGCTGCTTGCCGACCACGCCCTTGTCTTTCACGACCTCGGTTTGGCCCGTCGCATCGGTGATGATCCAGTGACGCGCGAGGAGCTGGACCGTGTCGGGGCCTTCGTTGGAAATGCGCACCGTGTAGTGGAAGAACCACTTGTGCTGCAACGGATGTGAGTGCTCGGGTGCGTATTGCGACTCGACCTCCACCCGCACGCTGTTGGTGACGGCTTCCGATGTATTTGCGTGCAGCGGCTGATCTTTGAGTTCCATGGGGCGACTACTCATGATACCAACGTTTCGGCGTCAGCGTCCCATCGCCAGGGGCTGCGGTCCGATCCGGCCAGATGCACGCCACCCCGCCACGAGTCGATGCCGTTGAGGCGCACATGGTCGGCTCGGCACGCCAGCACATCGCGGCCGGCGTCGGTGATATCAACCGGGCACGTCCGCAGATCGAGGGCGCCCGCGGCCGCGTCGAGCGACACGAGCGGGACACGAGCCGACGCCAACGCACGGAGTCGCGCGAAAAACGGCATGTCCCCGATGAACGGCGCCGCCTCGCGCGCCTGCGTCGCGGCAAACAGCGCCCCGGCCGTCGTGGCGCCGGCGGCAAGCGCGTCGAGCGCGAGCACCTCAGTGTGCGAGAGGCCATTTGCGATCGACGGAAACTCCGCCAGAAAGCGCAGCAGCGCGTCGCCCAGAAACCGGAGCACGGGTCCGCCTTCGCTCACGACAGACTGCGCGGCGGACAGTTGCCGCGCGAGGTACACCAGCTCCATCGGATCCGCCGATCGGAACGCGCGCCACGCGTCCGTGGCGAGCGCGAAGTGTGCGGTCGTCACGGGCACGTTCGTGCCGACGAGCGTGGCGAGCTGTTCGGCGGTGAGCTGGCCCAGTCCGATGAAGCGGTCGATGCCAGGAAATGAGCTGATGCAGATGAGCGACACACGCTTCGTAGCGCGAGAGGTCTGATGTGGGGCAGGTCCTGTGGACCGGCCGACGAGGTCCAGCGTCCGGATCAGCAGCAGCTGATCGTAGAGATCGTGTTCGAACCACAGGACGATCGCCTCGCGGTGCTGGCAGGCATCGATGATCATCCGATCCGATCCGGCGAGCCCGGTCTTGACGGCATCGTATGGAAAACCCACGGACGCGAGAAACGTGGCGCGGACGTCGTGCCACGCATCACCTTCGACCGGCGGGCACGGACCCTCGTGCAGCAGGTCCGCGGTGACCAGGACAGGGCCATCGACGACTCGGCGGAGTGTGCCGGCGGACGAGTCGCCGTTGGTGATGTGACGAGTGGGCACGGTAAACTTAGCACCTTGACTATGCATGAAATTCAGCCCGCGAGGCTTAAGCCCGGCGTTTCTCGCGAGTCGGTGGCGTCGGCCGCCGCGTCCGTCGAAAAAGCCACGTCCACGTCCGTCATCCGCGGACGCGCTTTGATTATCTGGGATCTGAAGATTCCCGGAAAGACGAAGAAGCTCGACGCGATTGATACTGATCAGATCACGCCAGCCGCTGACTGTGTGTCAGAAAGTCTCGACACCCTCGACGAGCGGTGGAAAGCGGGCGCGTTCCGATACCTGATGCCGGACTTTCGCGCGCGCGTGCACCGCGGCGAGAACTTCGTGATCGCCGGCGATCGGTTTGCGATCGGATCCTCGCGCGAGATGAGCCCCGCCGGGTTGAAGGCGATCGCCGAAGAAGCCGGCCTCGAGATGGTGATCGTCTGCGCCAACAATATGGGCGACATCTTTCGGCGCAATGCGTTGAATCTCGGCCTGCAGGTCGTGCAGAGCCCGGAAGCGGTCGCGGACGCGAAAGACTTAGACGCGTTCAGCTTCGAGCCGCAGTCACGTCAGCTGACGAACGAGACGCAGGGCAAGACCTACGAGCCGGTCCCGCTGAGCGTGAAGGAAGACGAGATTCGGCAGACGGGCGGCATCTACGCGGCCGGCCGGCGCGAGTTCAAGGCGGCCGTCGAAGCGACGCCGCGAATCGTGTGGCCGGACGCCGAACAGGCGCGCCGCATGACCTCCACCGAACAGATCGTGTGGGCGCATCGCGTCGACGCGTCGTCGGCGGTCACGCCCGGCGCGACGCTTCGCGTGTACGCCGACCTGTTGCCCGCATCGGACGGCACCGCGCCGTTCTCGATCCACACGTTCAATCAAATCACCGGCGGCGGAAATATTTTTCCGCGTCAGGCGGCGATCGCCAACGATCACTTCGTCTTCACCGGCAAAGACGACGACAACAAGCAGACGGCGATCGGCAAGGAATTCGCGCGGCTGCACGGCATCGAGAAGCCGTACTACGCGACGCCTGGAGACGGCATCTTTCATTTCTATTTCCCCGAGCAGGCGCTCGTAATGCCGGGCCAGTTCATTCCCGGCGCCGACTCGCACAGCCGCGCGTACGGCGCGTACGGTGCGGTCGGTATGGGCGTCGGATCGACGACGCTCGGCTTCGGTTGGTCAACGGGTTACATCTACTTCACGGTGGCCAAGGCGCGGCGCGTCGTGTTCGACGGCCGGCTGCAGTCGTGGGTCAGCGGCAAGGACATCGTGCTCGAGCTGCTGCGCCGCTGGGGCGCCAAGCAGTCGCAAGGCATGTCAGTGGAGCTCGTCGACGCGAACAAGCAGCTGCCGATCGCCTATCGCAACACGATTGCGAACATGATGGCCGAGGCCGAGGCGCTCAACGGCATCTTCGCGCCCGACGACATCACCTACGCATGGTACCGCGCGAAGGGGATCACCGAGCTGCCCTATCCCGCGATTTCGCCTGGAGCGGATGCGGTGTACGCGATCGACGAGACGATCGATCTGCGCGACGTGATGCCGATGATCGCGAAGCCGTTCAGCCCCGGCAACGCGTTTCCGGCCGACGAGGTGGCGCGCGAGCGGTTGACGTTCGACAAGGCGATGATCGGCTCATGCACCAACGGCAGCTACGACGATCTGCTGGCCGCCGCGCTCGTCGTCCGCGCCGCGCGCGCGCAGGGCGCGACGAAAACCGCGAAGGAGCTGGTGGTGTTCCCGGGATCCGGCGGCGTGGGACTGCAGATTGAACGTCCCGACGTGCGCCTCGCCGGGGAATCGATCGCTGATGTGTTTCGATCGGTCGGCGGGCAGATCCGCCAGTCGTGGTGCGGTCCGTGCTTCGGTCAGGGGCCCGACGCGCTTGAAAAAGGTCAGCGCGCGATCACGTCGTTCAACCGCAACTGGCAGAACCGCATGGGGCTCGGCGGCGAAGGCTATCTCGCCAGCCCCGTCGTCGTCGCCGCATCCGCGCTGCTTGGGTACATGGCGCCGCCCAGTGAGTTGGGCCTCATCTGGAACGCGGACGAGTTCGGCGTGTGACCGAAGGGCTGAGGTTTTAGGGCTGATGGCTTACGAGAAGGAACGCGCGATTGCGGAGAGCATTGGCGTCCCGATCGCGAAGCGGCACATCTTTCTGTGCTGCGACCAGACGAAGCCCAAGTGCTGCGACAAAGATCGCGGCCTCGCCGCCTGGGACTATCTCAAGGGACGCCTGAAGGAGCTCGGCCTGTCGGAGCAAGGCGGGATTCTTCGCAGCAAGACGAACTGTCTCCGCATCTGCGAAGGCGGACCGATCGCGGTCGTCTATCCGGAAGGCGCTTGGTACGGACAGTGCGATCCGCCGGTCCTCGAGCGGATCATCCAGGAGCATCTCGTCGGCGGCCACGTCGTCGAGGATGCGTTGATCACCCAGCGTCCGTTGCCCGGCTAGCGGCGACGTTCGTTCCTGCTTATGGCCGCCGAGTGTATCGGATCGCCCGATAGACGAGCACGGAGACTGCGAGCGCCGGGAGCGTGCCGCCGATCGAGCCCGCCGCAAAGAATGCTCCCGCGCCCGCCGCCCAGGCGACGACGCCGGCGACCGATACGCCTCGAAAGGATCCCGACGGGTTGTACAACTCCGCGACCAGCGCAGCGTCTACCGGCACGGTGGGAAAATAGTAGTGTGCGACGAGCACGCCGCCCACCGGCACGAGGATCCCGGCGAGCACCATCATGAAATTCGTGTACTGCTCGAGCCAGACGCCGGGCACGGCGCTCAACGCGGTGCCGATGATCCCGATCGACCAGACCACCGCGGTGTCGCTCGCGCGCGGCGCCAGGCTTTTCCACGCCAGTGACGACATGTAGATGTTCACGAAGTTCGTCGTCAGCGTCGCGAGCGTGAGGAGCAGCGCGCCGGTCGCGCCGAGGCCCACGGCCGCCAGCATGGCGCCGGGATCGCTCGAGCCTGCTGCCCGCGCGGCGATTGCGCCAAGCGGCATCATCCAGGCGCTGGTGACCGCGAGGCCGACGAAGACGGCGACCGCGCTGCCGCGTGCTGAACGCGTGTAGCGCGAGTAATCAGCAAACATCAGAATCCACGACACCTGATAACCGATCACGACGTCGAGCCCGCGCCACCAGCTCATGGTCGCCAGCGGCGCGGCCGCAGGCATGTCCGGCGCGAGCGCGGCGCGGATGCACGCGAACGTGAGCACGACGGCGACGATGATCACGGCCGGCACGGCGATGCGATCGGCATGCACCACCGCGCGGGGTCCGCGCCAGACGACGAACGTTGCGAGGAGCCCGAGCCCGATCGCCCACAGCGTCTGCGATCCAGCCGCGCCGCCGATCCACACGGCGCCGATCCGCGCGGACGCTGACGCCGCAATCACGTTGTTGAGCGCGATCCATGCGAAATTCGATACGTACAGCACGACGGCGACAAGTCCTGCGCCGACGAAGCCCAGCGCCGGCCGTGCCGCGATCACCGACGGCACGCGCAATCGCGGGCCGAGCGGCGCCAGCGCCGCCACGAGCGCGGCGCCCGCGACACTGCCCACCGCAACGAGCGTCATCGTGGCCGGCACGGTGAACGACCCGGCGAGGCTTGCGCCCACCTGAAACGTGGTGGCGACCACGTTGGCGCCGACGAAAATCAGGAAGAGATCGAACGAAGACTGCGT
>JAYVMG010000027.1:0-5455 GCA_043759095.1 Acidobacteriota bacterium
AATCCGAGAATGTCGTCCTTCGTCACGCGTCCGGCGATCCCGGTGCCGTGGATCTGCGCGATATCGACGTTGTGTTCTTTCGCGATCTTGCGTACGAGCGGTGACGACCGTTCGCGAATCGCGTCTTCGGCGGACGGCGTGGAAGGTAACGGCGTCGAAGGTAGGGAACCGCCTTTAGGCTGTTCCGCGGCAACTGGCGCCGCGGAGACGGGTTCGTCTCGATCGTGGTAATGCGCGGGCGACGGCGCTGGCGCCGCGGGTTTCGCCTTGTCCGCCGAAGCCGCGGCAGGTCCCGGCGCGGCGGAGGTGGACGCGACGGCGGAGCCGATCACCGCGACGATGCTGTTGACCGCGACGGTCTCGCCTTCCTGCACGCGGATCTCCGACACGACCCCTGCGGCGGGCGATGGGATCTCGGCGTCAACCTTGTCGGTGGAAATCTCGAACAACGGCTCGTCGCGATCGACCTTGTCGCCGACTTTCTTGATCCAGCGGACGATCGTGCCTTCCGCAATCGACTCGCCCATCTGGGGCATTACAACGTCTGTGGCCATAGTGTCTCTCTACGAGTGAATCGCGGCGCCATGCGTCGCATGCGCCGCCTCCCCGATAGCCTCAGCAAATGTGGGGTGCGCGTGAATCGTGTGGATGAGTTCTTCGACCGTCGACTCGAGGCGCAGCGCGACCGTCGCCTCGGCGACAAGCTCCGTGGAACGCGGCCCGATCATGTGGACCCCGAGCAGCTCGTCGTACTTCTTGTCCGCGACGATCTTCACGAACCCGTCGGTCTCCTGCGCCATCTTCGCGCGGCCGAGGACGCCGAACGGGAACATGCCGACGCGGACGTCGAAGCCGCGCGCTTTGGCTTCCGCTTCCGTCAGACCCACGCTGCCGATCTCCGGATCGCAGTAGGTGCAGCCGGGCACATGGTCGTAGTTGATCGGCCGCACGTCCTGCCCGGCGATCCGCTCGGCGGTGATGATCCCTTCGGCCGACGACACGTGCGCCAGCTGCGGATGCCCGGGCGCGCCGAACGTGATCACGTCGCCGACGGCCGAGATGCCCGGCACGTTGGTTCTGAACAGGGTGTCGACCTTGATGTAGCCCTTCTCGATCTGCAGGCCGACGCCTTCTGCATTCAACCCGGTCGTGACGGGACCGCGGCCGGTCGCGACGAGCAGGTAGTCGGCGCGAATCGCCTTCGTCGTCCCGTCGGCGAGCAGGACGTTGACGTCCACGCCATCACTACCGGCTTTGGCGCTGGTGACCTTCGCGCCGGTGTGACTCGTGATGCCCTGCTTGCGGAAACACTTCTCGAGCTCCGCCGACACGGCTTCGTCCTCGACGGGCACCAGCCGCGGCAGCAGCTCGACAATCGTCACGTCGCTGCCAAAGCGGTTGAAGATGGACGCGAACTCGACGCCGACCGCGCCGCTCCCCATGATCACCAGCGTCTTCGGCACTTCGCGCAGGCCGATCGCCTCGTCGCTCGTGATGATGCGCTGATGGTCGATCTCGATGCCTGGCACGCCGCGCGGCGTGGATCCGGTCGCGACGATGATCTCTTTACGCGCGCGCAGCGTCTGTGTCTCGCCTTCGAAGACGTCAACGCCGCCGTCCCCGGCCAGCCGCGCCGTCCCCTTGATCCAGTCGATCTTGTTTTTCTTGAACAGGAACTCGACGCCCTTGGTCAGGCCGGTGACGACACGGTCTTTCCGGGCCTGCACCTGGTTCATGTCGATCGCGACAGGCGTTTGCGCCGAGCCCGCCGAAGTGTCGCCGATCGTCACGCCCCAGTCCTTCGCGTGCTGCACGACCTTCAACGCGTGCGCGTGTTCGAGCAGCGCCTTGGTCGGAATGCAGCCCCACAACAGGCACGTACCGCCGAGCGCCTTCTGCTTTTCGACGACGGCGGTCTTCAGGCCGAGCTGTGCGGCACGAATGGCGGCGACGTAGCCGCCGGTTCCGGCGCCGATTACGATGACGTCATAGTCCTGAGGCACAGTGATCTCGCTTATCGCTTCAACGATGAGAGCGGAATGAAGTGAATGGCCGGCGGTTCCGGTTCCGCCGGCGCGGCGTGCGTCGCCTGATCAAGCCGGTTCACATGTGCACGCAATTGCCCATGCTCGTACCGCAGTTCCCAGTAGGATTCAGAGAGGCGTTCGAGCCGTTTCTTCTGGCGCCGCACTATCAGGAGCGCGACGCCGGCCGTCAGAACGGCCGCACCGGTCAGCAGCCAATGAAGGGTCAACAACCTTGGTACGTTATCGAACGGCTTGCAACAGTGTCAACCGCCTGACACAATACCCGCGTTTTCAGCTGGCCCCCAGGCCATGAGCCACAAACCCAAGACCGTTCTCATCGTAGACGACGACGAAGGGATGCGGGACACACTGACCGCCATCCTCAAGCGCGAGTACCGCGTGCTGCGGGTCTCGAGTGGCGAAGCTGCGTTGCCCGTCCTGAACCGCGAGGACGTCGATCTGATGCTGCTGGATGTCCGGCTGCCCGGCATCAGCGGCTTCGAGGTCCTGCGTATCGTCAAAGAGAACTACAGCCTGATCGAAGTCCTGATGATCTCGGCGATCAGCGAGATCGAAACCGCCGTGCAGGCGATGAAGCACGGCGCGTATCACTACGTCACGAAGGATTTCGACTACGACCAGCTGCGGTCGATCGTGCGCAACGCGAGCGAGCGGCAGGACCTGAACCGGCAGGTGCTGACGCTGTCGGCGCAGGTGGCGGATCAGACCGAGCGCGAGTTCATTGTCGGACCGAGCAAGATGACGCGCGACATCGTGGACCTCGTCCAGAAGATCGCGAAGCTGTCGGCCACCGTGCTGATTCTCGGCGAGAGCGGAACCGGCAAGGAGCTGCTCGCGCGCCTGATCCACCGCGAGGCAGGGGATCCCGATGCGCCGTTCATCGCCGTCAACCTCGCGGCGATCCCGCGCGAGCTCGCAGAAAGCGCGCTCTTCGGGCACGAACGCGGCGCGTTCACGGGCGCGCATCGTCAGCAGCTCGGGAAGTTCGAGCTGGCGTCGAACGGCACGCTGTTCCTCGACGAGATCGGCGATCTGCGCCTCGACCTGCAGGCCAAGCTCCTGCGCGCGATTCAGGAAGGTGAGGTCGAGCGCGTCGGTGGGACCAAGCCGATCAAAACGGAGTTTCGGCTGATCGCGGCGACCAACGTGGATCTCGAGAAGGCGGTCAAGGAAGGCAGGTTTCGAGAAGACCTCTTCTACAGAATCAACGTGATCCCGATCAAGCTGCCGCCGCTGCGCGAGCGAACCGACGACGTCCCGCAACTCGCCGAATTTTTTCTCCGGCGCTACAACACGCGGTTCCGCAAACGCATCCAGGGCATCACCGACTCGACGATGGCGATGCTGAAGAAGTACTGGTGGCCGGGAAACATTCGCGAGTTGGAGAATCTGATCGAGCGGCTGGTCGCGGTCAGCGACAAGGACTACATCTCCGAAGAAGATCTGCCGCTCGAGTTCCACTTCGCGCAACTCCAGCCGCGGGGCACCGCGACAGGCAGTCTGTTCGAGGACGCAACGAACACGTTCGAGCGAAATTTTATTTTGCGAGCGCTCGAAAAATGCGGGTGGAATGTGACAGGGACATCAGAGTACCTTGGAATCCCACTGAGCACGTTGAAATATAAAATGGACAAGCTCGACGTAAGACAAATTGCTAAACGATTGCGCGGCGCGTAACTTCAGCCAACAACTTGACCGAATCGGCCAAGTCCTTGCCTTTCCGTTCTAATCCTTTCATTTTGCACAGCTAATCGTCGCCGCTTCACCCACGTTTTGCGGATGAGTGGACAAACCATTGCCCGCATGGGCCAGACGCTCAGCTTGGCCAATCAACCGATCGGGGACATAGATCGCGGAAACTGCTAGGAAATTTCTCGTTTACCTCGTATTCACGACCGGTGGCAGACGCGTTGCTATCTACTGAATCGTCGTCGTCCGAGAGTCCTTAACAAGATCTGGTCCGGAGCCGTTTTTCAACATGCACCCTTCGATGTTCAACCTTCGTGTTCCGCTCGAAACGCGCGACGACGTTTTTCTGATGAACACGCTGACCGACGCGCAGCTCGTGGTCTCGAGCGATGTCGCGGCGCTGCTCGACCGCGCGGCGAACGGCGAGTTCATCGGCGCGGCGGCATCGACGGACGAGGAACGCGAGGCGCTCGACCTGCTGCGCGAGAACGGATTCCTGGTCGAGAACCGCGCCGCGGATCGACAGGCGCTCAACGCGTACCTGACGGGCGTCAAGAGCAGCACCGACGAGCTGAACGTCACGCTGCTCACCACGCTGCAGTGTAATTTCGCGTGCGACTACTGTTTTCAGGGCGACCACGGCGACTACAACCTGCACGCCGACAAGATGTCGCTCGAGACGGCCGGCCGCGTCGGCGACTGGCTGACGCGCGAGCTGGACCGCGTGCGGCCCGAGCGATTCGTCTTCACCTTCTTCGGCGGCGAGCCGCTCCTCAATCTGCCGGTGATGTATCAGCTCGCCGAACGGATGTGGGACGCGACGCAGGCCCGCGGTGTGTCGATGCACGTCAACATCATCACGAACGGCTTGATGCTGACGCCGGATGTGGTCGATCGCATGGCGCCGTTCGGATTGAACGGCATCAAGATCACGCTCGACGGCGACCGCGACACGCACAACCGCATGCGCCCGCTGCGCGGCGGCCAGGGCACGTTCGACCGCATCGTTGAAAACGTGCGGAAAGTGGCGGGCCGGTGCCGGATTTCGATCGGCGGGAATTTCGACGAGAGCTCGGTGGACAGCTTCCCGGCGCTGCTCGATTTCCTCCGCGCGCAGGATTTCGGCGACAAACTCGTGAAGGTGAATTTCAAGCCGGTGATCCGGGCGGAGCCACTACAGCCGAAGGGCATGATTCCGTTGATCCCGGTCAACGCGGCCAACAAACCGCTGAACGGCACGTGCATGACGTCGGCCGGCGCGGGTCACGGGTCCACGTGCGAGAGCTGCGACGTCCTCGACGACAAGATGTCGTTCCTGCGTGAGGAAACGAAGCGTCACGGCTTCACGCCGCATGACGGTGTGCATAACGGTCCGTGCCACGTGCATATGCAGCACGCGCACACGATCGGGCCTGACGGTTCGCTGTACGCCTGCCCCGGATTCACGGGACAGCTCGCCACCTCTACCGGTCATATCGACGACCGGCGCGATCCGGGCCGCGACGCCGCCCGGCTGCAATTCGATCGACTCGATCCGTGGAAGGAATGCGGCGACTGCGCGTTCATGCCCATCTGCGCAGGCGGCTGCGTGGCGAACTCGTTCACCCAACTTGGCGACATGAACCTGCCGACATGTCACAAGCGCAGCTTCGAATCGGCACTCGTGTCGCTGGCGCATACCGCGGCCAGCGCAGCTTAGGAGACTACAATGAAGATCA
>JAYVMG010000028.1:0-5447 GCA_043759095.1 Acidobacteriota bacterium
GCGCAGGCCGGCGACCGGGCCTCTGCGGTGACTTTGTTCCAGTCCATCCGGCCCGCGGTGGTCCTGCTCGACCTGGGCCTGCCGCCCAATCCGGCCTCACCCGAGGAAGGTTTGGCCACGCTGACCCAGCTGCTCGGCCTCGATCCTCTGGCCAAGATCGTGATCATCTCGGGCCAGGCGGAAAAGACCAACGCCCTCCAGGCAGTCGGATCCGGCGCCTACGATTTTCTCGGCAAGCCGGTCGTGATGGAGGAGTTGAAACTGCTCCTGAAACGGTGCTTTCACGTGGCCCTGCTGGAGCGCGAGTTCCGGGACATGCAGAAGCTGATCGATCGCGAAGCCTTTGACGGGATTCTCGGCACCAGTCCCCGGATGGAGACCCTGTTCGAGTCCATCCGCAAAGTGGCGACGGTTGACGCCCCGGTTCTGATCCTGGGGGAGAGCGGCACGGGCAAGGAAATGACGGCCCGCTCCATCCACCAGCGCAGCGCCCGGCGGGCGGGACCGTTTGTGGCCATCAATTGCAGCGCCATCCCCGAGTCGCTGATGGAAAGCGAATTGTTCGGCCACGAGAAGGGCGCGTTTACTGGCGCCGACAAGCAGCGGATCGGCCGCTTCGAGCAGGCGGACGGCGGGACGCTGTTCCTCGACGAAATCGGAGACATGAGTCCGAGCACGCAGGCGAAAATTCTTCGCGTGCTGCAGGAGCACGAGTTCGAGCGGCTCGGCGGCACCCGCACGCTGCGCGTCGACGTGCGGCTGATCGCCGCGACCAACCGCGACCTGTCGCAGATGGTCCAGTCCGGACAGTTCCGCGAAGACCTCTACTACCGGTTGAACGTGGTGTCGATCGAGATGCCGCCGCTGCGCGAACGCAAGGACGACATCGTGCCGCTGGCGCTCACCTTCATCCGCAAGTTCGCCGGCGAACTGAAGAAGAAGATCGACGGGCTCGAACCCGAAGCGCAGAAGCTGCTGATGCGCTACAACTTCCCCGGTAACATTCGCGAGCTCGAGAACACGATCGAGCGCGCGATTCTGCTTGCCGAAGGCAAGGCGATCGCCGCGATCGACCTGCGGCTGGGCGAAGTGGCGAGCGTGGGCAGCTCGCGCGAACACGCGTCGGTCGTCAAGATTCCGCCGACCGGCATCCCGCTGGAGGACATCGAACGTCACGCACTCGTGGAAGCGTTGAAGATGTCGAACTGGGTGCAGAAGGACGCCGCGGAACTGCTGTCGATCAGCCCGCGCGTGATGAATTACAAGATCAAAGTGCTGGGCATCGAGTTCCCGAGAGGGAGGCGAGCGGCGCCGCTGGTGGCCGCGGCTTCGTAATTTGGAATCACGTGCGTGAGTGCTGAGGCGCGCGTGGCCGAGCAGCTCCTGGATCACGCGCAGGTCGTCGCCCTACTGCAGCCCGATGCGCACCGGACGTCAGCGGGCCGCCAGTTCGCGAGCGTGGGTGAATCTCACGGCTGCTAATCGGCCGAACCTGAGAAGCCTCGACCGTCGCAACTGCAGCAGTGTGGCCGTCCAAGGCGGTGAACTCCACCTCGAAGGCCTTGCGGTCCTGGTACACATGAACCACTGTTCCGACGTCGCCAATCTCCAAACGTAGGTTTGGCACCGGCGCCGTCAAGACAACTCGATCGTGTTCTGCAATCATGCCGACGTCTCACTCCTTGCCAGGATAGGCCGTCACCAGCCGAGCCGCTTCAAGACCCCGATCGATCATCCAGACGGTCCGCACCATCCGTCTGTGGCGGCTTTCAGTTTGCGACGACACGGGGCCGTCGACAACATATTTCTCGCCATGGGACGACTCGACGCTTTCGACGACCTCCCCAGTCGCATCTCGCGGGATCGATCGACATGTTTCCCGCGCTCGACCGCGCAACGTCCAGGTTCAAGGACGTCCGCATACCGGCAGATCCCGTGAACCTCGACCCGGCCCACAAACCGGATTCAGCGACAGTAAGGCGAGTCAGCGCGGCGGTGCATACACGATGTGACCGTCGCGGCCAGCTGATTACTGCCGGGACCACGAAGGCACGAAAGCACGAAGAAACACGAACAAGAAGTGGTTTTCTTCGTGATCCTTCGTGCGCTTCGTGCCTTCGTGGTTTAGGCAGAGGACTTGGCGCGCGGGTGCGACTTCCTGTAGACCTCGAGCAGTTGTGTGGAGTTCACGTGCGTGTAGCGCTGCGTCGTGCTGAGGCGCGCGTGACCGAGCAGTTCCTGGATCACCCGCAAATCGGCGCCGCGTTGCAGCAGGTGCGTCGCGAAGGAATGCCGCAGCGCGTGCGGGCTGATCCCCAGCCGTGTGCTGCTGACGGCGACGTAGCGCCGGACGAGCCGGTCGATGCTGCGCACCGTCAGGCGTCCGCCGCGGTAGTTCACGAATAGCGGATCACGGCGGCGCGACCGTTCCGGCCCCGCCAGGCCCACCCGCCCTGCCAGCCCCACCCGACCTACCCGACCTACCCGACCCACCTGCCCCTGTGTGAGCGCGTCCCGATCCTTCAGATACTCTCGCACCGCCTTCGCCGCGCTGCTGTTGAACGGGACGATGCGTTCTTTGCCGCCTTTGCCCAGCACCCGCACCATCTTCGCGCTCAGGTTCACATCGTCCACATCGAGCCCGGCGAGTTCACTCAAGCGCAGGCCTGACGCGTAGAACAACTCGAGGATGGCGCGATCGCGGCGGCCGAACGGTGTGTCCGTCGAGGGCGCCTCGAGCAGCGCGGTCATTTCGCTTTCCGACAAATGCGCCGGCATGCGGATGTCGTGCTTCGGCGTCGCGACAAGCGCGCCGGGGTCGTCGGCAATCAGCTCCTCGCGGCGCAGGTAGCGGAGAAACGTACGCGCCGCCGCGAGCTTGCGCGCCGCCGACGCGCGCGACTTGCCCTGCTTGTGCAGGTCGCCGAGGAAGCCGCGCAAGGCGAGCCGATCCAGCTGCGCCGGCGCGAGGTCGCGCACCTTCACGCCCGCACCGGCAGCGGCATGCGCGAGGAACTGCGTCAGATCGCTGTCGTAGGCGCGCACAGTGTGCGCCGACGCGTTGCGATTGAGCGCGAGAAACTGCAGAAACGCTTTGAGATGGGTGATCATCGGAGAAAAGCTCTCCACCACGGAGGACACCGTGGATGCGGAGGATCAGGCAGGCTCAAGTACACGAATTTACCTCCGTGTCCTCGGTGTCCTCTATGGTGGAGCTCCCTCGGGGCGTGGTGGAGAGGTGATGCCGCGCAGATGCCCACGTGGCCAGATCCTCGAGCGCGCGCGCGGACAGCGCGAGGTTGCGCAGCTTCTTCCCGCGCGGCGCTTTTTCCAACGCCTGGATGATCCCGAACGTGATGTTCGACGGCTCGTAGTGCGCCGGGTTGGCGTGCGACACGTAATACGCGAGGGCGCCGATGGCCGTCGTGCGCGGGGGGGACGATACCGGCTCGCCCTTCGCCAGGGCGGCCGCGTTGATCCCGGCGAGCAATCCTGACGCCGCCGATTCTACATACCCTTCAACACCAGACATCTGCCCCGCGAAAAACAACGTGGGACGCGATCGGACCTGCCACGTTTCGGCGAGCACGGTCGGGCCGTTCACGTAGGTGTTCCGGTGCACCATCCCGAAGCGCACGAACTCCGCCGACTCGAGACCCGGAATCAGCCGCAGCACGCGCGCCTGATCGCCCCACTTGATCTGCGTCTGGAACCCGACCAGGCTGAAATGATCGCCGGCGAGATTGTCCTGACGCAATTGCACTGCGGCGTACGGCTCGCGGCCGGTGCGCGGATCGGTGAGGCCGACCGGCTTCATCGGCCCGAATCGCAAGGTATCCGGTCCACGGTGCGCCATCACTTCGATTGGCAGGCAGCCTTCGAAGAAACGTTCCTTGTCGAAGTCGTGCACGGTCGCCGATTCAGCCGTCGTCAGCGCGCGATAGAAGGCTTCGTACTCGTCGCGCGTCAGCGGACAGTTCAGATAATCGCCCTCGCCATCGTCGATGCCACAGGCCGGGCCCGCAGGCGTCACCGCAGGACTGAAGTCCTGCGCCACTTGTGGATCGATGTGGCGCGGCGCTTCAGCGCTGCGAAGACTCCGGTCCCAGCGCGACTGGCGGAATACTTTCGATCGATCGATGCTCTCGGCGAGCACGATGGGGCTGATGGCGTCGTAGAAATACAGATGCGCCTGGCCGACCACCGAGGCGAGATCCGCCGACAGCGCGTCCGACGTCAGCGGACCAGTGGCGAGGATCACCGGCTCGCGCTCGGTCGACGCCGGGATCGACGTGATCTCCTCACGCACGATCGTGATCAGCGGGTGCGCGGTGAGTGTGTCGGTGATGATCTCGGCGAACCGCTCGCGGTCAACCGCAAGCGCCGCGCCCGCCGGCACACGGCTGGCCTCGGCCGCGCGCATGACGAGCGAATCGAGCCGCCGCATCTCTTCCTTCAGCAGGCCGACCGCGTTGTCGAGTTTGTCACCGCGAAAGGAATTGCTGCAGACCAGTTCGGCGAGCCGATCGGTTTTGTGCACGGCGGTGGGACGCACAGGCCGCATCTCGTAGAGCGTGACCGGCACGCCGCGTGACGCTGCCTGCCAGGCAGCCTCTGAACCCGCGAGGCCACCGCCAACGATGCGAATCGCCATCAGCTCGCGCGCGTGCGAACGGCCTTCTTCCTGGCCGCGGTCTTGGGCTTCGCCGGCGCTTTCACCTTCGACTTCGCCACCGGCGCCGCCTTCGCGGCACTCTTCCTGGACGGCTTGGCCGCGCGGCGTCCGCGCTTCTCACGCGGCGGCGCGCCGCGGCGCGCTTCGAGCAGCCCCTGCGCGTCTTCCAGCGAGATCGTTCCAGGGTCGACGCCCCTGGGAATCGACGCGTTCGTTTCGCCGTCGGTCACGTACGGACCGAATCGTCCTTCGAGCACCTGCAGCGCGGCGCCACCGTCCGGCACCTCGATCTTCCGAATGACCCGCTTCGCTGCCTGACGCGACGACCGTTTCGGCGCCGCCAGCAGCGCGAGCGCGCGTTCGAGATCGACGGTGAAGAGGTCGTCCGACTCTTCGAGCGAGCGGTAGTCGTCGCCCTTCTTGATGTACGGGCCGAACCGCCCGAGCCCGGCGACGATCACCTCGCCTGATTCCGGGTCTGCGCCGAGATCGCGCGGCAACTCGAGCAGCTTCAGGGCCTCTTCGAGCGTGACCGACGCCTCGGTCATGCTGCCAATCAGCGATGAGCGCTTCGGCTTTTCCTTGCTCTTCTCCGGTGTCTCGCCCAGCTGGACGTACACGCCGAAGCGACCGTTGATCACGTAGACGTTCATGCCGCTCTTAGGATCGACACCGAGCGTCCGCGGACCGGCGGCTTTGAGCCGGATCAGCGTCACGGCCTTCTCGATCGTCAGGTCGGCAGGCGCCTGCGTCGGCGGCAAGCCCGCCGTCT
>JAYVMG010000029.1:0-5445 GCA_043759095.1 Acidobacteriota bacterium
GGCCCGATCGTGATGACGTGAAAGGCGGCGCCGGTGGCGCGCAGCGGGTCGAGCACCTGATCGTACTGGCGGTTGCCAAGATCCGGCCCCTCGCTGACGATGGCGACGATGACCGGACGCTGGGCGCTCCGCTTCTTGAATCCCTCACACACCTCGATGATCCCGTCGAGGAGATACGCCCCTGAGCCTCGCGCCGACCAGATGCGGTCAATGCCTTTTTTCAGTTCGAGCTGGCTGAACGTGTAGTTGGTGAAGACCGTCGGCCGCTCGCCGATGGCGATCAGGGCGACTTCGTTTCTCGGATTGGCGCCGGTGAGGGCCGCTACGAATCCCGGCAGCGCCGTCCGCATGTGCGGCACATCATCGCGCGCGGCCTGGCTGGTGTCGACAATGACGGCGATCTGCATTGTCGCAGCGGCGGGTTCGACTTTCAGGACTTCCCGGGCCATCTTGTCTTCGCGGACGACGAAATCGGAAGGACCGAGGTTGGGGATCGGCACGCCGGCGTCAGTGAGGGCGCTGACGTACATCGCGCGCTGAATGGCCTGGGCGGTCAGCGTGTTCGACCACACCGGCGCGCACGCGGCCATCGACAGAGCGGCGACGAAAAGGCGCCGATTGGTCATAGGGAGAGTATAGGTCTCGCTTTTGGAGAGCGTCAAGGGACGCGGAGACCAAAAACGGTTTGAAATCTGTAGGTTGCGGGGAATCGTGGCGCACGGTGTCGGCGCGCTCCGTTTCTTGACACCCCTCAGGTCGCATGTTATAAAACCGAGGCTTTTCTATTGTCGCGCTTCATCTTGCGCGACACGAATTCCACATGCCATCAGCCTACGGCGCGTCAGCCTACATACCGATAGCCATCTTCGTCGCGGTTGCGACCGGCTTTGCGTTGTTCACTCTGGTCTTCTCCAGCCTGATTCACTCGGAGAAGTACAACCAGGTGAAGCTCGAGCCGTACGAGTGCGGCATCGAGCCGACAACGGACGCGCGCGATCGCTACAGCATTCGGTACTACCTGGTGGCGATGCTCTTTGTGATCTTCGACGTCGAAACGGTGTTCATGTTTCCGTGGGCGGTCATCTTCAACAAACTCCTGCTGTTCGGCCTCATCGAGATGATGGTGTTCATCTTCATCCTGGTCGTCGGCTATTACTACGCGTGGCAAAAGGGCGCGCTCGACTGGGTCTAAATGGCTGACGAACCCGAGAAGCCCACGGAACCTGCAGCTGCGCCCGCGACGCCAGCGGCCAAGCCTGCGCCTGCGGCCGCGGCCGCGAAGCCGGCCGCGCCGGCTCCGCCGAGCGGACCGACCGAGCCGCCACCGCCTGCCGACATGGCGATCCCGTCGTTCATCACCACGCTGCAGAGCGCAGTGCCGGACAGCGTGACACTGGTCAGCTACTACGTCGGCGACTGGACGATTGTCGTGCCGCTGGCGCAGATTACGGCGGCGTTGCAGCATCTTCGCGACGCGCCGGACGCGGCGTTCGACTTCTGTTCCGACGTAACGGCGACCGACTGGCCGCCGCGCAAGGACGCGCGATTCGATCTGCTGTACTGCCTGTATTCCACGCGTCATCGTCACCGCGTCCGGGTCAAGGTGCGCGTCAGCGAGACGCAGCCTGTGCCGTCGGTCGTCGGTCTCTGGCCGGCCGCCAACTGGCTCGAGCGCGAGGTGTACGACATGTTCGGCGTGAACTTCACGGGCCATCCCGATCGTCGCCGCATCCTGATGCCCGACGACTGGCAGGGCTTCCCGCAGCGGAAAGACTATCCGCTCGAAGGGCCGGGCGAGCTGCTGATGGAAAATCCGATTGACTGGCTGAAGCTGCGCCAGTCGCGTGAAGAAGCGGACATTGAGTAATGAGTAACGTCGGGAACGCGCTCGAGCCGTCGGCCGTGCATCACGGCGCCATGTTCGACACCAACGAGCTCGTGATCAACATGGGCCCGCAGCACCCGAGCACGCACGGCGTACTGCGCGTGGTCCTGCGCCTCGACGGCGAGAAGGTGGTCGACGCCGACGTCGTCATCGGCTACCTGCACCGCGGCATCGAGAAACTGAGCGAGAACCGCAACTGGACGCAGATCATCCTCCTCACGGATCGGATGGACTACGTCGCCGCGGCAACGAGCAACGTCGGCTACTGCGAGACCGTCGAGAAGATGATGGCGATCGAAGTGCCGCGGCGGGCGCGTTATGTCCGGACCATCCTGTGCGAGCTGCAGCGGATCGCAAGCCACTGCCTCTGGCTCGGCACGCACGCGATGGACATCGGCGCGATGACGGTGTTTCTCTACGCGTTCCGCGAGCGCGAGCACATCCTCGATCTCTTCGAGGAGATGTGCGGCGCGCGGCTCACCTACAACTCGATGCGCATCGGCGGTCTGCCGCAGGATCTGCCGCCGGGCTGGGACAAGAAAGTCCTCCAGTTCTGCGACATCATGGACGAGAAGGTCACCGAGTACGAAGAGCTGCTGACGCATAACCGCATCTGGCTCGAGCGCACCAAGGGGATCGGCCTCATCACCGGACCGCAGGCGGTCGCGCTGGGGCTCAGCGGTCCGCCGCTGCGCGGCTCGGGTGTGCCGCGCGATGTCCGCAAGGACGAACCGTACGCCGCGTACGACGAGATGCAGTTCGATGTGCCGATCGGCGCCGCAGGCGACACCTACGATCGCTACCTCGTGCGCATGGAAGAGTTCCGGCAGTCGCTGAGGATCGTCCGTCAGGCGATGGAAGGGATTCCCGAGGGGCCGATCGTGGGCAAGGTCCCGCGCCTGATCAAGCCGGCGGCGGGCGAGACGTATCACGCGATCGAGTCGCCGAAGGGCGAACTCGGCTACTTCATCGTCAGCGACGGCAAGTCGACCAACCCGTACCGCTTCCGGGTGCGGCCGCCGTCGTTCTGCAACCTGCAGGGGCTGCGTCCGCTCATCAAGGGTCACCTGATCGCCGACGTCGTCGCGCTGATCGGATCGCTCGACGTCGTGCTCGGCGAGGTGGATCGATGAGCGCGTCGGTCGTCGATACGTTCGTCATCCCGTTGCTGAAGATCGTCATCGTGCTCAACGCGACGCTGGTCGCGGTCACCTACATGGTGCTGCTCGAGCGCAAAGTGATCGCGTGGGCGCAGTCGCGCCTCGGTCCGATGCGCGTCGGCCCGTACGGCATCCTCCAGCCGGTGGCGGACGCCATCAAGCTCATGCTGAAGGAAGACATCACGCCGGTGCGCGCCGACAAATGGGTGTTCACGGCGGCGCCGATCATCTCGATGGTGCCGGCGCTGATTGTCTACGCGGTGATCCCGTTCGGTCCGGTGGTGAACCTGTTCGGTCGTCAGGTGTCGCTCTACATCACGGACATCAACGTGGGCCTGCTCTACATCGTGTCGGTGGCCTCGGTCGGCGTCTACGGGATCATCCTCGCTGGCTACGCGTCGAACAGCAAATTTCCGCTACTGGCCAGCCTGCGCGCGTCGGCGCAGCTCATCTCGTACGAAGTGTGCGTGACGCTCGCGCTCGTCAGCATCATCCTGATGTCCGGCTCGCTCAGCATGGTGAGCATCGTCCGGGCGCAGGAAAGCCAGGGCCTCTGGTACATGTTCGTGCAGCCGCTGGCGTTCAGCATCTTCATCATCGGCAGCCTCGCGGAAACTAACCGCGCGCCGTTCGACATGCCGGAAGCGGAGCAGGAACTCACTGGCGGCTTCCACACCGAGTACAGCGGCATGCGCTTCGCGCTGTTCTTCCTCGCCGAATACGCGAACATGATCGTCGTCTCCTCGGTGGCGACGACGCTGTTCCTGGGCGGGTGGCTGCGGCCGTTCCCGAACGTCGCGATGCTCGGGTTTCTGGACGTCGTGCCGAGCTGGACCTGGTTCCTCATCAAGTCGTTCGTCTTCCTCTACGTCTTCATCTGGATCCGCGCGACGCTGCCGCGCTACCGCTACGACCAGTTGATGCGTCTCGGCTGGAAGGTGCTGATCCCGCTGGCGATCGTCAACCTCGTCGTCACGGGCATAGTAAAGGTGTTGATCGGCTAATGGGACAAGCGATCGCGTTTTACTTTATCTCGGCGTGCATCCTGGGGTTCGCCGTGCTGGTCATCAGCACGAAGGAAACCGTGCACAGCGTCCTGTATCTGGTGCTCGACTTCCTGTTCGTCGCAGCGCTGTACGTGCTGCTCGGCGCGCAGTTTCTCGCAGCCATCCAGATCCTGGTTTACGCCGGCGGCATCGTCGTGCTGTATCTGTTCGTGGTGATGCTGGTGAACCTGAAGCGTCCGCCGGAGGCGCACTCGGATCCGAGCCGGAAGACGAAGCTCGGGTTCGGGCTGGCGGCGGCGGTGCTGGCCGAACTGGCGGCGGTGGCCGTGTATTCGGCGAACGCGCCGGCGCGCCCGATTGTGGCGGCGGCCGCTGTGCCGGTCACGGGCAACACCGAAGTGATCGGCTGGATGCTCTACACAAGCTATCTGATTCCGTTCGAAATTGCGTCGATGCTGCTGCTGGTCGCGATGATCGGCGCCATCGTGCTGGCGAAGAGGGAACTGTGATTACTCCGACTCACTACATGTTGCTGTCCGCCGCGTTGTTCATGATCGGCGTCATCGGCGTCATGGTGCGCCGCAACATCATCATCATCTTCATGTCGATCGAGCTGATCCTGAACGCGGTGAACATCAATCTCGTCGCCTATTCAGCGCAGCTCCAGAACGTCGTCGGCCAGGTCTTCGCGATCTTCGTCATCGCGGTGGCAGCAGCCGAGGCGGCGGTCGGGCTCGGGATCATCCTGGCCTTCTACCGCAACAAGGAAACGATCAATATCGACGAAATGAATCTGATGCGCTGGTAGGACGGGTGGGGCGGGTGGGTCGCGAGGGTCACGTGGGTCGGGTAGGTCGAGTGGGATACGAATGCGCTACATCTGGTTAATACCAATTCTTCCGGGCATCGGCGCCGCGATCAACGGCCTGCTGGGGATTCGTTCGTTCTCGCGGCGGACCGCAGGTGTGCTCGCGTGCACGATGATGACGGCCGCCCTTGGGCTGTCGCTGTTCGCGTTCTGGCAGCTGCTCGGGCTGCCGGCCGATGCGCGCGCGTTCGACGTCACCGTGGCCGAGTGGATTCCGCGGATTCCGCTCGCCACCAGCAACGGCATCGGCCTGTTTCAGGTCACCTGGGGCTTCCGTCTCGATCCGCTCTCCGGGATGATGATTCTCATCGTCACCGGCATCGGGACGCTGATTCACGTGTACTCGACGGCGTACATGGCCGACGAGCCGCGCGGCGGCGTGGCGCGGTTCTTCTGTTACCTCAACCTGTTCTGCTTCTTCATGCTCATGCTCGTCCTGGGCAACAACTTCCTGGTGATGTTCGTGGGCTGGGAAGGCGTCGGACTCTGTTCGTACCTGCTGATCGGGTACTGGTACGAGAAGAA
>JAYVMG010000030.1:0-5440 GCA_043759095.1 Acidobacteriota bacterium
TGAGACTTGTGTTTATGCGAGCGTTTGCGGGAGCGGAACGGTCGTGCGGACGGGGACCGCGGGGTCGAACAGTTCGGCGGAGATGAAATCGCTGGACCCCGGCGTGATCGGCAGCGATCCGTGACCGCGGCGCGCGGCCTTGTCGCGGTACATCAGCTGATCGGCATCCGCGAGCAGTTCTTCGTACGTGCTGCCGTCGTGCGGGAAGACCGCCGCGCCCGCGCTGACCCCGAGCCGAAGCTGTTTCCCGGCGCGCACTTCCACCTGGATTTCGGCGATGCGCGCCTGCAACTCGCGGCGCTTCGAGTCAGCCGCGTCGCGCGAGCAATCCGCCAGCACGACGATGAACTCGTCGCCTGCGTAGCGCACGCACAGGTCGTACGGCCGCAACGCGCCCTGCAGTGCGCTCGCCACCTCGCGCAGCGCGTGGTCGCCGACGTTGTGTCCGTAGGTGTCGTTGATCGCCTTGAACCCGTCGATGTCCATGACGATGATCGCCACCTCGCTCTTCAGGCGCTCGGCGCGCGCGAGTTCGCGCGACAGGTGCACGAACATCGAGCGGCGGTTCGGCAAGCCGGTCAGCGGGTCGGTCAGCGAGTCTTCCTGCGTTTGCTCGAAGACGATCGAGTTGTGAATGACGGCGCCCGCCTGCTCCGCGATCCGCTCGAGCAGCCGGCGGTGATCCTCGGTGTAGTGGTTCGCCTCGACGTGGTACAGCGCCAGGCAGCCGATGAACGTGTCGTTGAACTGCAGCGGGCAGACCAGCGCCGAGTTCAGCGAGATGTCGCCGCCGATCTCCGCCGCCTCGAAGCTGACGCGCGGGTTGCCGTTGATCAGCGTGCGGCGGTTGCGCGCGACCCAGCCCGACAGCCCGTGGCCCATCTTCAGCGTCGCGTTCAGCAGCCGCGGCGCATCGACGCCGGCCGCGAAGCGGCACTTCAGCGAGTCGTCGTCCGGCTGATGCAGGAACAGCGCGCAGCCCGACCACGAGACGATCTTGGACAGCTTCGACGAGATCAGCGCCATCGTGTCCGAGACGCCGAGGCTCGTGCCCATCGACTGCGCGATCTCGTACAGCGCGTAGATCTCGCGGTGCGCAAGCGCGATGTTCTCGAAGGCGTTGCCGGTCGGCGCGGGCACCAGGCCCACGGCGGTCGATCCGGGCAGTGCGGCCATCGGCTTGGCGGGCGCTGATTCCTGCTCGCCGGGACCGACTTCCGCGATGAGCGACGGCAGCAGCTCGATGAACAGCGGCACCAGTTTCGGATCGAGCGCGCGACCCGCCTCGTGCTTCAGCAGTCCAACCGCGCTCTCGTAGGTCAGCGCCTTGTGGTACGGCCGCTCTGTCGTCACGGCGTCGTAGTAGTCGACGATCGTCAGGATGCGCGCGCCGAGCGGGATGTCCGCGCCGGCGAGTCCCTGCGGGTAGCCCTTGCCGTCCCACCGTTCGTGGTGGCTCATGATCAGCGGCGCGACCGGATATGGGAACGGCACGGCCGCGATGATCTCGGCGCCGACCTGCGGGTGGATGCGGATCTTCTGGAACTCTTCCTGCGTCAGCGGACCCGGCTTCGACAAGATGTGCTCGGGCACGGCCAGCTTGCCGATGTCGTGCAGCAGCGCCGCCGTCTTGATGCCCTGAATCTCCGGATCAGGCAGGCAGAGTTTGTTTGCAAGGCCGGTCGCATACACCTGCACGCGGCGGATGTGCATCTGCGTCGTCTGATCCTTGGCGTCGATCGCGCGCGCGAGCGCTTCGATCGTGGCCAGGTGCAGATCCGACGTCTGGAGCACGTGCCGCTGCTCGTCGTCGATGCGGCCCATGTACACCTTGTACGTGCGGTAGGTCAGGTAGAGCGGCGCGAAGGTGATCGGCGCCACCCAGAAGCCGACGCGCGTGACGAACCAGGCGGCGAACGCCGCGCTGCCGGCGCCAACGAAATAGCTGGGCGCGCTCCAGAGGAAGTTGTTGTGCCAGGTGCTGATGATCGGCGTCCGCGTCGAGAGGGCGATGGCCGTCGCGACGAGCCCGGTGTTCAGCAGGAAGTACACCGTGGCGGCGCCGACCAGCGGGCGGGCGAGTCCGCTGAGCGATGTCGCCGCGGCCGTGGAGCCGCCGAGCAGCTGGAATGCGAGACCGGACGCCTGGACCGTGATCACGAGCGACGCGACCGAGAACAGCGTGCGATGGATCGGGTTGCGCTCCTTGCTGTTCAGATGACACTGACTGAACGCGCTGCCGGCGGCGACGAGCATCGTCTCGTGCGGGCCGATGAGCAGGAGCGAGGCGAAGTCCACCGCGTACGACACCGACATCGTCGAGCCGCTCGTCGTGAGCGGCAGGTGGACTTTCAGCGCGGCCGTCAACGACGACAGGAGGAGCAGCGCCACGAACAGTCCGGGTCGAGAGAATGTGGCGTCGGGCAGGCGCACCACCATCAGCACCAGGCCAATCGCGATGACGGCGCCGACGTAGAAACGGGCTGCGCGCGGGAGTTCACGCATCAGTGGACCCGCGGGGCGGTCGACACCCAGTGGTCGCCCCAGTCTTCCTTCAGCAGCGACCAGAGCACCTGATCGAAGTATTCACCGTCGCGCCGGACCGATCGGCGCAGGATGCCTTCCTGTACGGCGCCTATCTTGCGCAGCGCGCCGTTAGCGCGGCCGTTCTGCAGCAGCACGCGCGCTTCGATGCGGTGCACGCCGATCATGCCGAAGGCAAACGAGCCGACGAGGCGTGCCGCTTCGAGAAACATGCCGCTGCCGCGCGACGAGGGCGCCATCAAGCCTTCCCACTCGGCGGCTTCGAACGAGGGGTCGAGCTGACGCACCTGCGCGAGACCGACGATCGTGCGCGCGGTCGCGAGCGTGATCACGTAGGTGAACGCGATGCCGTTGGCGCGATCACGCGCGACGCGTTCGATCAGTTCCTGCACGCCGACTTCAGACACCGGTTCATCGAGGCCGAAGCGCGTCGCATCGCCCAGCGAGAGTAGATCCACCAGTGGACCCAGATCCTGGCTCGTGGGTTCGCGGAGCGTGAGGACGCGGCCGGTCAGCGTCGGCAGCTCGTTACGCCAACTGGATACGCCGATTAGCGAAGATTCGCCGGCCATAACTTGAATGAAGGCAGACGCATACACGTCTGCCATGGGTGGCGGTGTAGCAATACGGTCGCCAAAGCGATGTGTTACAGTAAGTCTTGTGTTTGTAAGTACTTATATGCTTTCTGAAACACCGTGTTTTCCTTTCAAATGTACGTATATATGACACTAACGTCATTTAAGGGCTATCTGAGGCGTGACTAGGTCATTGTAGCGCAATGACTTGCAAGACCGTGGTCCGATTCGGAACACGGTCGTGCCGTTTCGGAACACTTCATAGTAGTAACCACTCGCTCAAAAGTACAAATACGCGTATAAATGTGTTCACGTGAGTGATCCGCAGAAGCGTTGGCTCGCGGACGATCCGAACTTCCTAGCGAGGTTGGGCGATCTCGATCGCGGGCTGGCGGAAGACCGCGACGCCGAGGCACTGGACGAATCCCCTTCGAGCGCGCCGCCCACGCCGCCGCCGACGCGTGTCGCGCTGCCGTCGCGACCGCCCGCGCCACGGCCTGCGCCGCCACCGCCTGCTCCGAAACCGCCCGACGAGTTCCTCGTGCTGCCGCCAGGTACATTCGACGCGCAGGGTACGTTCGATGCGCTGGATGCGATCGAGGCGCCGCCAGTGCCGGCGCGTCCGGCCGCACCCGTTGAGCGTTCGGCGCGGCGTCCGTTGATCGAATTGTTTCCACCTCCGGCACGTGAAGCAGAGCGCCCGCCGATGCCCGTGCGCGGCACCGCCGTCGGGCCGCAACTTCCGCCCGTGCGGCCGCGTCCGGCTCTCGCGCCGCCGCCCCAGACACGTTCGCAACTCGACGCGCCGACGTACGAAACGTTCTACGGCCTGCGTGAGAAGGCTTTCAGCCTGTCCACGGATCCAAAGTTTCACTACCAGAGCGTGGCGCATGAACGCGCCGGGCAGCAGCTGCTGTCGGCGATTCGCACGCGCAACGGTGTCGCGGTGCTGACGGGGCCGCTCGGCACCGGCAAGACCACGTTGTGCCGTTCGATCGTGCAGGAACTGGATCGGCGGACGGTCACATCGCTCGTGCTCGAGCCCGTCGAGACCCTTGACGATCTGCTGAAGACCATGCTGGCGGACTACGGCGTGATTTCACGCGAGGATCTCGCCGGCTCACCGCACGTCGCGCGCGACGTGCTGACGAACACGCTGCGGTCGTTTCTCGACTCGCTCGTGTCGCTGCAGGCCGCAGCCGTCGTCATCATCGACGAAGCCCAGAATCTGCCGGTCATCCTGCTCCAGGAAATCGGGACGATGCTGCTCGCGGGCGCGGAGCCGCGCCCCCTGCAGGTCGTGCTGGTGGGACAGCCTTCGCTGACGGCGCTGTTGAAGCGGTCGGACGTGCGGCTGATCAATTCTGGTGTGACGCGTCGTATCGACCTCGGGCCGCTCGGCGCCGACGAAATCGCCGGCTACGTCATGCACCGCCTTTCAGTGGCTGGTGGCAATACCCGCGTCGAGTTCGACGATGGCGCGATCGCGCGTCTGTTTGAACTCTCCGAGGGTGTGGCGCACGGCGTCAATATCCTGTGCGATCGCGCGCTGACCCGGGGTCAGCAGGTATCTGCCGCGGTGATCGACGGGTCGCTGATTGACGAAGCGGCAGCCGATGTGGATCTCGCCGCGCCGGGCGGCCAGGGCCGGGGGCTGCTCGCCAAGCTGGCGCTTGCCGCCGCGTTCGCCGCGCTCGTCCTGGCCGGCGCAGGAGCCGCGCTGTGGATCTCGCGCGATGCCGTGGGCCGCGCGATTACCCATTGGGAGAACATTCCGGTCGCGCCAAGCGAGCCCGCGCGCGATCTGCCGGCGCTCGTCGCGCCGCTTCCTCCGCCGGAGATCGACCGCGTGCGATGAGAGGGGGTGGGGTGGATGACGGGACTCGAACCCGCAACCTCCGGCGCCACAGGCCGGCGCTCTAACCATTGAGCTACACCCACCATGTCAGGTGAGTTCTTCAGTGTAGCATTTGGCTCCGTCATCTTCCACGGTCTGGGGAAGATGCCACGCGCCGCCGCGCGCCGACGCGTGGCGGAAGGGTTATCGGCCGATCTTGTCGCCGAGGTCCTTGATCGCCTCGCCGACTTTGCGCCGGCCCGCGCCGACGGCCTCTTCGACCTTGCCGGCCGCCTGGTCGTCCTGGCCCTCCTCGCGCAGCTGTTCGTCGTTCTTCAGCTCGCCGACCTTCTCTTTGATCTTGCCCGTGACCTGATCGACCTTACCCTGCACTTCGTCTTTGTTCCACATGAGCTGCTCCTCCAGTTGTTCGACAACGGAAGGAGTGCACGAGCCGTGCCCGCTCATTGGACGAGCTTGATCG
>JAYVMG010000031.1:0-5431 GCA_043759095.1 Acidobacteriota bacterium
CAGCCGCCGACCACGTTCGAGGTAACCGACAAGACGCTGGACTTCCTCGGCTACCGCGCCTTGCGCGACCTGCTCGGGTCGCTCGGCAAGAGCAGCTACGGCCGGCACGACACGCGCGAGCAGGCCACCGGCGTCGAAACCACCGGCGCACCGAAACCGTACGAGTTCGGCGACACGCTCAATCTCGATCCCGGCAGCACACTGCTGAATGCGGTGCAGCGCGAGGCCAGAGCGGCGGCTGCGGCTGGACGCCCGGCCCCGACCGGCCGCATCAACGTCCGGCACGAAGATCTGATGATCGCGCAGGGCGAGTACCAGAGCTCCTGCGCCACGGTGCTGATGCTCGACTGCAGTCACAGCATGATCCTCTACGGCGAAGACCGCTTCACGCCGGCCAAGCGCGTGGCGCTCGCGCTGGCACAGCTGATCAGGAACCAGTATCCGGGTGACGCGCTGAACGTGGTGCTCTTCCACGACTCCGCCGAGGAGATTCCGCTGTCAGAGCTCGGCCGCGTACGCGTCGGACCCTACTACACGAACACGCGCGAAGGGCTGCGGCTCGCGCGGCGCATCCTGGACCGGCAGCGCAAGGACATGCGTCAGATCATCATGATCACCGACGGCAAGCCGTCGGCGCTGACGCAGCCCGACGGCCGCATCTACAAGAACGCCTTTGGTCTCGACCCGTTCATCGTCGCGGAAACGTGCGCGGAGGTGGCGGCGTGCCGCAAGAGCGGGATCATGATCAACACCTTCATGCTCGCGCGCGACTACGATCTGGTTAGTTTCGTCCGGCGCGTCGCCGACATCTGCAAGGGCAAGGCGTACTTCACGACGCCGTACACACTCGGCCAGTACGTCCTGATGGACTACATGGACAAGAAGACCAAGACCATTCATTAAGTCTGAAGTCTGAACTCTCAAGTCTGAAATCCGATGCCTGACCTGTTGCCGCTCTTTCCGCTGCCGAACGTCGTCCTCTTCCCTCACGTATTTCTGCCGCTCCACATCTTCGAGGCGCGGTATCG
This sequence comes from Acidobacteriota bacterium, assembly GCA_043759095.1. Classification (GTDB taxonomy): domain Bacteria; phylum Acidobacteriota; class Vicinamibacteria; order Vicinamibacterales; family CAVVIG01; genus CAVQFC01. The sequence goes on from JAYVMG010000031.1 coordinate 1,029, forward strand.
CGAGATGGTCGCCGACGCGCTCGCGGGCGATCGGATGATCGGCATGGTGCTGCTGCGCCCAGGCTGGGATCAAGACTACGAGGGGCGCCCCCCGATCTACCGGATCGGCTGCAGCGGCGTGCTGACGCATACGGAGCGACTGTCGGACGGCCGCTACAATCTCGTTCTGCGGGGGATCGAACGCTTTCGGATCGTCGACGAAGACGACACGCGCAGCTATCGCCGCGCGGCGATCGAACCGCTGATCGAGCGGCCGTTGGACGCCGTGGATCGCGAAGTGATTCAGCAGCAGCGTGCGAAGATCGAGGCGGTGCTCGGCGCCAATCAGGTGGGCGCCGGCGAGGCCCGCATGCCGGCATCGATGTCTGACGAGGATGTGGTGCATGCGCTCGCGCAGTACCTCGACCTCGAGCCGCTCGAGAAGCAGGCGCTTCTCGAGCAACCAGGTTTGCGCAGCCGTGCCGAGTCGCTGGTCGAACTGCTCGAGATGAAGGTGATGGTCGCGCGGACGCCCGGCTATCCGAGCGTCGCGCACTGAGTCACGAACGCTACTGATTCTTGGTCGCGACGACGGTGGCGGCGCCGACGTACTGCGTGTAGGCCTACACCCAGTTCTTCTTGATCGCGTTCTGCGCCTGCTTCGCGGTCAGCGAACCGTCACACACCATCCCCAACAGTTTCTGTTCGAGCGCGTCCTTCTGGGTGGCGTTCCAGTCGCCCTTCATCGGCTCGGGCCAGAGGTTCTCGACATTGTCGGTGCCGCCGAGTTCGATCGGAATCAGGTGATTGAGCACGGACGTCTTCGACACGCCGTCGCGCAGCCCGTAGCGGCTGAACGCTTCTTCCTTGGCCGACTCCTTCGTCGCCTTGAGTGACGCGGCGTACCCAGGCGCGCAGATCTGCTCCTTCGTCACCTTCTTCGAATCGCCCGGTGTCAGGAAGGAACTCGGCAACCCGGTCTGCAAGCTGTCCGCCGCCATCGTCATCGTCATCGCCGAGGCACCGAGTAAACCGAACGCTACAGCTTTCATTCTCATCAGATGTCGCTCCTCAGGAAAAAGTAGATGCCAATCCTGAGTGCAACACCGCAGCCGGGTGGAACTGGGAAAACGCGCCTGTTTTCGCAAACGCCTACCGACAAAAGTGTTTGAAGGGCTGAATGGAGGGACTGAAATGAAAGAAAGCGGGCGGGCAGACTCACCTGCCCCACCCGCCCTACCTGACCTACCTGCCCTCTTTAGAATCCCAGCCTGAACGCGAACTGCGCCTGCCGCGGCACGAAGGCGTTGCCCGTGTTCTGCTGGGGCTGTCCGAACAGCGCGGTCGTGGCGCCAGCCGTCGCACTCAGGTTCGTGTTGTAGCTACCGTAGTTGCGATGGTTGAACAGGTTATAGACTTCGCCGATGAGCGAGATCTTCATGCTGCCGATCAGCTTGAAGTCCTTGGTCAAGCGGAGATCGACTTTGTGCAGCGGCAGCCCTTCCAGGGCGTTGCGCGGAATCGTGTCGCCGGAGTTGATCGTCGTCGGTCCGTTGAACCGGCTGGCGATGTCGATGACGTCGCCGTTGGCCAGCGTCGCCGTCGCCGGAATGACGATGACGTTGGTCGGCCCGCCGGCGGCGGTCAGGTTCAACCGGTTGGTGCCGGGCTTGCCGTAGACCGCGGCCGCAATGGCCGCCGCGAACCGGTTGCCGGAGCCGTAGAAGTACGAGACGCTGGCGGAGATGCCGAACGGGAAGCGGTAGAGCGCGAAGGCGCGCAGCGTGTTCTTCTGGTAGTCCAGCGACGTGGCGTACTCGCCGTCGAGGTAGTCGAACTGGTTGTTCTGTCCAGGCGCGGTGTAGCCGATGTTGCCGTCGTCGTGCATCGACACCATATAGGTGTAGGTCAGACCGCTCTGGAAGTTGTGCTTGAAGCGGCGATTCAGCGCCATCGACACCTGGGTCTGATCGCGGTGACCGGTGCTGACGAAATACGCGACCTGCGTATACGCCGTGTTCGGCCGGTTCGCCACGCCGTTGACCGCGGCCGGACTCTGGCTGTAGCCGGTCGCCGGGTTGTAGAACAGGTTCGGATCGATCGTGCGCGTGTCGCGGTACTCGTTGAAGTGCGTCAGGTCGAGCTCGAAACCGGTCACCTGGTTGATCTGCTTCTGGAAGCCGATGCTGCTCTGCCAGGTGTAGGGATTCTTGTAGTCGGGGCTGATGATGCGAGGTGACTGCGCCGGCGCGACCGCCTTGGCCTGCGCGTAGGTCGTCACGCCGCACGCCGGATTCGTGATCCAGGCCGACCCGTCCGGGCACTTGCCGCCGGCCGGCGGCAGAAACGACGCGGTCACCATCTGGCTGAAGATCTGCGGGCTGAAGGTCATGTTCGAGACCGGGGTGGTGAAGTAGAGGCCGGCGCCGCCGCGGATGACGAGATCGTTCTTTCCCCCGACGTTGTAGGTGAAGCCGGCGCGCGGCGCCACGTTCTTGTTGTCGCGGATGTTGTCCTTGTAGCCGAAGTCGGACCCGAGCTGGTCGGGGATGTTGGCGGTCGCCGCCGCGCTCCGGTTGTTGATGAGAATCGAATTGGTAATGACGTCAGGCGGCGACGCGACGCCCCAGTCGACGTCCCAGCGAACGCCGTAGTTCAGGGTCAGCTGGTTGTTGACCCGCCAGTTGTCTCCCAGCCACACCGCCCACGTCGGCCGCGGCACGTTGATGCCCCAGTCGGTGGGATGGAAATTCTGATCGAACCGGTTGACGCTCGAGACCGGAATCGCCGCGATGTTCCACGCCGAGGGGTCCGTGCCGGTGATGATCGAGCCCAGATTGGCCGGGTTCGAATTGAAGATCATGCGGCCGACCTGCTGGATGAACCAGTCTCCCGTGTTCTTGACGTAGATGAACTCGCCGCCCACCTTGAGATCGTGCGAATTCTTGTGGATGCTGAGGTCGTAGCGCGACTCGAAATTGTTCTGATAGAACAACTGCGGATAGTTATAGGTCTTGCCGACCGTCAATCCCACGAAGTTGTACTCAATCCCGGTCTGGCCGGGAATCGGGTTCCTGGTCCAGTCGAAATGGTTGTAGCCGATGTGCACTTCCTGCACCTTGGTGTCGCTGACGACCTTGGACCAGTTGCCGACCAGATTCGTCGCCTGCTGGGTGGAGATGTAGGCGTTGGAGGGATGCGCGCCGGCGCCGAGCACGAACGGGTTGTCGAGGCTGTAGATCGAGCCACGCACGGTCAGGCGATTCTTCAGCGATAACTGATCGTCGACCCGCGCGAGCAGGCTTTTCTGCGTGTTGTTATAGGGAATGGTAAAACTCTGGCCGGGCAGCAGGGCCGGCGACGTGAACAGCGTGCCCGGTTCCCGCTCGTACTCGTAGGCCGCGAAGAAATGGACCTTGTCCTTCGTGATCGGCCCGCCGAGCGAGCCGCCGACCTGCTGGTTCTGGTAGGGCAGCACCCTGTTGGCGACCGGGTCCGGCGCGTTGAACTTGTCGCTGCGGAAGAAGCCGTAGAAGCTCCCCGCCATGCTGTTGGTCCCGGAGCGCGAGATGGCCTGGACCTGGATGCCGGCCGACCGTCCCTGCGTGATGTCGAACATGTTGGTGACGATCTGGAACTCGGCGATCGCTTCGCGGCTGAACTTCGGCTGGCCGAAACCGGAGCCCGCGACCTTCTGCGTAATCTGCTGGCCGTCCAGGTTCAGCTGGAAGTCGTCGTCTCGACTGACGCCGGGCGTGTTGCTCACATCGTTGGCCGTGATGCCCTTGACCAGCTTCGACAGCTCCATCCAGTTGCGCCCCTGCAGCGGCAGCTCCTCCATCTGGCGTCGATCAACGTTGCCGGCCACCTGCGACGACGTCGTATCCACCAACGGCGTCTCGCCGACGACGGTCAGGGTCTCGCTCACCGATGCGAGCTTCAGCGTGAACGGCACGGTGGCGTTCTGCCCGACGAGCAGCTCGACATCCTTGAGCATGACGGTCGAGAAACCGGCGAGCTCGGCCTGGATGGTGTATGTCCCCGGCGGCAGGTTGAGCAGCCGGTATTCGCCTTTTTCGTTCGTCACGGCGACCATCTGACGGCCCGCGGCCTGGTCGGTGGCGGTCACGTTCACGCCTGGCAGCACGGCCTTGGATTCGTCCATCGCGGTGCCGACGATGGCGGCTTGCTGGGCGTAGGCGGCAGAGCCGAAGAGAGACACCAGAGCGACGAGGACCACGATGCGAAACCTACTCACGGGTCACTCTCCTTGAGATTGAATCCTGGGAATTAGCGCTGTGCCTGGGTCGACGGCTTGGATGCCCGAACGCGGTTGATCAACTGCTCCATCTCGTACACGCGGCCGTTCGCGATCACGCGGCGCACTTTGTGGGCGTTCGCGATGTTCGCCAGAGGATCGCCGT
>JAYVMG010000032.1:0-5428 GCA_043759095.1 Acidobacteriota bacterium
CTCGCGCCGAGTGGCTCGCCCAGTCCAACGGGCAGAACGTCACACCGACGTCTGGGCAACTGTGTTACGGGAATCGCGCGACCCGCCAGTGGATTCAGCACCAGCTCTATGCGCTCATCGACGAGGTCCAACCGGACTATCTGAAATGGGACAACAACGCCTGGGCGAACTGCAATCGATCCGGGCACGACCACGGCACGGGCGACGGCAACTTCGCGCAAGTGCAGGGGCTGTACGCGCTCTGGCAGGATCTGCGAACGCGCTACCCGGATCTCCTGATCGAAAACGTTGCTGACGGAGGGAGCCGCATTGATTTCGGAGCGCTCCGCTATTCCGACAGCGCATGGATGGACGATCGCACATCACCAGCGACGCGCGTGCGGCACAACATCGAAGGGATCTCGGCGCTGTTTCCGCCCGGATATCTGCTGTCGTTCGTCCTTGACGAGCCGGCGGCGCCGCTGGCTCAGTCGCCGGACCCGATTGCCGAGTTCCGCAGCCGGATGCTCGGCGTGCTCGGCTTCGGGTATCGCTCGCCGGGGCTGCTGCCGCGCGTCGCGGACGAAGTGAGTCAGGCGATTCAGGAGTACGGACAGTTTCGCGACATTCTGCAGGACGCTGATGCGCTGCTCCTCAGCGATCAGGCGCCGTCGGCGCTGCCCGGGTGGGACGCCGTGGAACACCTCAACGCCGGCACTCACGAAGCAGTCCTCTTCGCGTTTCAGCAGCTCGATGCCAACGACCGGGTCACGCTCCATCCGATTGGCCTGATGGCCGATGCGACGTATGCGGTGCAGTCTCTGGATGCGGGTGATCTTGGCAACGCCATTGGCGCTGATCTGATGCGCGACGGTATCGAGATCGTCCAGGGCAACGGCACGCAGGCGCACGTGCTGATTCTCCGCGTCCGCTAGTCAGGCCCGGCGGCTCGGGGCCGGAGATCCGGCGCGATGTTGCTGCCGGTGACCAGCACGACGCTCGTCCTGGCGGCCGTCGGCTGCTTGAGCAGTGCGGCTGTCGCCGCCGCGCCCGCCGGCTCGGCGATCACCTGTTCACGCGCGTAGAGCAGGTTGATGGCCGCGATCATCTCCTGCTCGCTGACCGCCACCACGTCGTCCACCAGCTCGCGAATCGCGGCGACGTTCGACGTCAGCGGACGCCTGATCGCCAGGCCGTCGGCAATCGTGTCGCACGTCGCGGTCTCCACAACCCAGCCAGCCCCCAGCCCCAAGCCCCTGGCCCCTGTCTCGCGCCATGACAGCAGATACGCCGGCGCTCGCTCGGCGACCACGCCGACGATCCGAATCGAGGAGCGCCGTTGCTTCGCGGCGGACGCGACGCCGCGGACGAGCGCCGTGTCGCCCATCGGCACGTAGATGACGTCGACGTCAGGCAATTGGTCGATGATTTCCAGACCGATGGTCGCCGTGCCTGCCGGCACGTCGGGGTCGCTGGCGTCGTGGAGAAAGAAGGCCGGCGCGTTCGCGGCGTACTCACTCGCGGCGTCGATGGCCGCGCTCAGATCGACGCCGGACTCGACGATGCGCGCGCCGAGATCGCGGATGCGGGCGGCTTTCACCGGGTTGGGATTGACCGGCAGAAAAATCGTCGCGGGGATGTTCAGCAACTGCGCGGCGTAGGCGACCGCCGCGCCGTGGTTGCCGGTGCTCGCGCACACGACTTCTTCTATGTAGGGGACGGCGTTAACGCCGTCCCCTACGGCTACGGCACGTACTGCGCCTACGGCACGTACCGCGCCGCGCGCCAGGCGCACCGAGAGGGAATACATCGCGCCGCGGACCTTGAAGGATCCGGTGGGCAGATCGGTTTCGAGTTTCAGGAAGACGTCGTGGCCGGCTGTGGAGAGCGACGCTGCCCGCACGAGTCGGGTGGGCCCGAAATGGCGCGCGAGCAGCGTGTGCGCATCCTGGATGCGCTGCGAATCGATCATCCGCTAGGCGATCTTCAACTTGCGCGGCGCCTGCGAGTTCTGCTCGAGGAACGACTTCTTGCTTTCGAGGTCCTTCTCCGTCGGCTGCACAAGCCCGGTCGCGTCGGTCACACGCGAGACGATCGTGTGATCGCCGGACGTCGCGCCGTTCCAGGTGTAGGTGTAGAACTTCCAGCCGTACTTGTCTTTCGTGGCCGCGTCCGGCGTGGCCATCTGCCACGGCCCCTCGTCGACCTTGATCTCGACAGACTTGATCGGCGTGCCGTCGTTCAGCACGACCGCGAGCACCTTGTGGGCGTTGCCGGCTTTGGTGACGCGCGCGACGAACGACTTCAGCTGCATGTGCGTGACTTCGGTCTCGCTGACCTTCATCTCGCCGTCGACCATCTCGGTTCGCACTGTACGGTACCAGCGCGACTGGTACTTGCCGACGTAATTCGCTTCCTGCGCGTGGATCTCAGACAGCCACTTGACGTTGGCCACGCCGTACCAGCCGGGGACGAGCAGCCGCAGCGGCGCGCCCTGATGTTTCGTGAGCGGCTGGCCGTTGAGCGCCCACGCCACGAACGGTTCGGCGCTGAGCGCCTTCTCACGCGGCAGGCTGCGGCCGAAGTGGTAATCGACTTTGTACTTCTGCGTGCGCCACTCGACTTCTTCTTCGCCGTGGTCCGCGCCGAAGAACACGATGTCGCGCGCCTCGGCTTTCACGCCGGCAGCGGCCAGCACGGTTTTCAGCGACACGCCAGTCCACTTGCCGTTGCCGCTGAGCCCTTGAAGCGGTCCGCGGTTGCCCGAACACTCGAAGCCGGCGACGAGCTCCGTGCTGCCCAGCTTCTTCAGATCGTCGATGGTGAGTGACTTCGGCGTGTTCACGAGTCCGCCGATCTTCAGCTTGTAGGTGGCCATGTCGACTTCCGGGTGGCCGTAGTGCTGCGTCGTGGCGAACTTATCGGCCGGCGTGAACGGGCCGTCGATCGTGCGAACGTCGAGCGTGCGTCGGTCGGGCGGGACTTCCCACCGGACGTTGTCGGGGATGTCGGTGAAGGGCACGAGCATGTCGCCCTGCGCGAGTAGCGGCAGCGCCCATTCCGGAATACCCGCGATGCCGAGGCCTGCCATCGCGAGGCTACCCTTCAGGATTGTTCGCCGCGTCGTCTGATTGTTCATATTTGTCCCCTTCGGTGACGAATCGTACAATTCGCTTCGGCCAATATCAAGGAGTGTCCGCATGGAACGAAAAAAGGCGTCTGACTACCCCCAGGAGCTCCTGGACCTGTTTCACGAGTACCAGCACGGCGACATCGACCGCCGCGCCTTCCTGGCGCGCGCCGGAAAGTTCGCGGTCGGCGGGCTTACCGCAGCCGCAATTCTGTCGGAAATGAAGCCCAACTACGCCTGGGCACAGCAGGTGCCGAAGGACGATGCGCGGATCAAGACCGAGGTGGTGACCGTACAGTCACCGCAGGGCAACGCGAGCATCAAGGGGCTGTTCGCACGCCCCGCGAAAGCGAGCGGCAAGCTGCCTGGCATCCTCGTGATTCACGAGAACCGCGGCCTGAACCCCTATGTCGAGGACGTGGCGCGTCGGTTTGCGGCCGCCAACTTCATTGCCTACGCCCCGGACGGCCTCACCTCCGTCGGCGGCTTCCCTGGCAACGATGAGCAGGGCGCCGTCAAATTCCGCGAGGTGAACGGTCCGAAGATGATGGAAGACTTCGTCGCGTCCGCCACGTGGCTCAAGTCGAACCCCGAATGCTCCGGGAAGATTGGTGCGATCGGCTTCTGCTTCGGCGGCGGCATCGTCAACCAGCTGGCGGTGCGACTCGGGCCTGACCTCGGCGCGGGCGCGCCGTTCTACGGCCGGCAGCCGAGCGCGGAAGATACCGCGAAGATCCAGGCGCCGATCCAGGCGCACTACGCCGACGTCAAGAACGATGCGGGCGTGGGCGGCGGCATCCCGGCGTTCGAGGCGGCGTTGAAGGCGAACAACAAGAAGTACGAGATCTTCGTCTACGACGGCACGCAGCACGGTTTCCACAACGACACGACGCCGCGCTACGACGAGAAGGCGGCCAAGCTGGCGACCGAGCGCTACATGGCGTTCTTCAACAAGAACCTCCGCTAGGTCGCAGGCCTGGAAGGCCCGCGCTACACTAGAGAGGTGCACACCGAGTCCGATGCGTCGCTGCAAACCGAACTCGAGCGCGAGGTCGGGCGGCGGCGCACGTTCGCGATCATCTCGCACCCCGACGCCGGAAAGACGACACTCACAGAGAAGCTCCTGCTGTACGCTGGCGCGATCGAGCTGGCCGGCGCGGTGCGCGGACGCAAGGCGCGCAAGCACGCGACGTCCGACTGGATGAAGCTCGAGCAGGAACGCGGCATCTCGATTACCTCCGCCGCGCTCGAGTTCGAACTCGATGGGCGGCGCATGGCTCTGCTCGACACGCCGGGCCACAAGGACTTCAGCGAGGACACGTATCGCGCGCTCATCGCGGCCGACAGCGTCGTCATGGTGATTGACGCGGCGAACGGTGTCGAGGGACAGACGCGCAAGCTGTTCGAAGTCTGCCGCCGGCACCGGCTGCCGATTCTGACGTTCGTCAACAAGTTCGATCGTCCCGCACGCGATCCGCTGGAACTGCTCGACGACATCGAGAGCACGCTTGGGATCAAGGCCGCGCCGGTCAATTGGCCGATCGGCAACGCCGAGCACTTTCGAGGGGTCTACGATCTCCAGCGCCAGCACCTATTGCTCTACGAACGCGAGATGCAGGGGCAGTATCGTGCGCCGGTGGACGTCTCCGACCTGGACGATCCGCAGGCGCGCGAGCTGATCGGCGAGAACACCTACGTCCAGTTCCGCGAGTCGCTCGACGTGATTCGCGTCGCCGGCACGCAGTTCGACATCACGGAATATCTCGCGGGCCGGCAGACGCCGGTGTTCTTCGGCAGCGCGATGACCAACTTCGGCCTGGAGCCGTTCCTCCGGACGCTGGTCGAGCTTGCGCCGCACCCGCAGCCGCGTTCGAGCGATACCGGCACGGTCTCGCCGACCGACGAGCGCTTCAGCGGCTTCGTGTTCAAGATCCAGGCGAACATGGATCCGCGCCATCGCGATCGGGTCGCGTTTGTGCGCGTCTGCTCCGGCAAGTTCACGAAGGACATGGCGGTGTTCAACAGCCGCGCCGGCAAGCTGATCCGCGCGACGCGCGCCTACCGCTTCTTCGGCCGCGACCGCGAAACGATCTCCGAGGCCTACGCCGGCGACATCATCGGCCTCGTGAACCCGGGCCAGTTCGCGATCGGCGACACGGTGCATACCGGCGCCACGCTGAAGTTCCTCGACATCCCGCGCTTTCCGCCGGAGCACTTCGCGCGGCTGCGGCTGCAGGACCAGCGCTATAAGCAGTTCGATGATGGCCTGCGGCAGCTCGAGGAAGAAGGGCTGATGCAGGTGTTCTACGTCGAGAGCGG
>JAYVMG010000033.1:0-14117 GCA_043759095.1 Acidobacteriota bacterium
ATCTCGAACAAGCGTGCGAAGGGTAAGCTGCTGCGGTTCTCTGCGGCGAGCTGACGCAATTCTCTGGCCCCTGGTGGCGTGTGCACTACCTGGGGTTTACTTCCGGGGCACACGCGCCCGCTGCGCCTCCTGAATGATGTCGATCCAGAGTTCGAGCGTGAGATCTTCACGCTCGGGCACCCCAACATAGCTGCGCATCTCGTTCTGGTAGCGCTCCCGCAACACGGCCACGTCGAGAGGGACGACCGTGCCCAGATACTCGACGTCGCTGCGATCACGGTCCGCATTCCGGGTCAGTTTGGTCAGGGCCAAGTCGTACGGGTCGAGCGCCAAGAGATGGATGTGGCGGAACGCGCCCGGGTACATCTCGGTCAGGCGGTCCTCGTAGCTGTCGGGATACGTGGCCACAGTGACGACATCCAGGTAGACACCGTGAGTCTTATGGAGGGCCGAGCCCTTCCCGGCAAGCGTCGCGAGTGCCCGCTGATCCGCGGTGGGGAGAATCGACAGGACATCCAGGTCGGCGGTTGTCCGCGCGAGACCGTAGCGCATCGTGACGACGAATCCCCCCAAACAATGTAGGCGCACCTCGTGTCCGACGAGCCCATCTAGTTCCGTCAAGAACCCGCGCCACGGTTGCGCGAGGTCAGGAGGCATACGACAGATGTCCGGGCACCAGACTCGTCAGCAGATTCCAATGCTGTGCCAGATCGGGACGTCGCTCACGGAGTCCGCGACGCTCGGCTTGCGTCATGGACTCGCGGCAGAGTGTGTCCTCGCGCACCAGTCGCGAGTGTTCGAGTTGCTGCTCGACGGCCGCGAGCGTGGCCGCCGTCGCCGAGTCTCTTGCTTGATCGGCAACTTCGCGGGCGAGGGCCACGACGAACCCGAGGCGGTTCTGCAGGTCGTGCAGCTTGACCCGCGCCACCAGCCATTGCCAATTGAGATCCGGATACTGCCACACGACCCAGGGCAGTGCCTCACTGAGTCGCGGCTCGAGATCGGGCGTCCGCAGCGCGACGAAGAGGAGTTGCGCCGGGTTGACCCGACGTCCTCGCTTGAAATGCGTGAATCCCGGATATCCGAGCGCACCGAGCGAGTTCGCCAGCGCCTGCGCATCACTCGCCTCAGTGGTCAATTCCACCGGGAGTTCGGTCGCCGGTACAACGAAGTCACGTTGGAGCTTCTTGGCGAGGCGCTTCGACACCGCGCGACGATCATTCTCCAGCAGCGAGAGGTATGTTTGCGACACGCCTAGGCGCGCCGCCGCTCGCTCCTGGGTCCAACCCTTCCCCTCGCGCGCCTCACGTAGCCAGTGCCCGTGCATACCCTTGAAGCCTCTAAATGAATATATTACAAACATGTGTAATAGTCAAGCTACGCGGCGAGCGTGCTGATCGATGAAGCAATAAACGGAGCGATTTATCCAACACCGTGGCGCACGGTCTCCTCTACACCGTCGTACGATCGGCTGGTTACCGTTGCTCCAGCGAATCCCGTTGGACGATGTGGCCCTAACCGTTGATGAGAACGTTGTCCACGCGCGTGAAGGTATGGGGGTTAATTCGGCAGTTTCTTTCCTGACGCCGATCAACGGTTTCCGCCCAGAGACCACCAGCCTGAGGTACGGGTCGTTATTTCTCAGAACTCGTGGTCGCGTGTCGACATTCTTCGGGAACGCGTGGCTTAGGGGGTTACGCAGTCTCGAGGCTCGGTGAAGGCGCTGCGAGGGGAAAGCATCGACGGCTTGGGTGCGCTCACGGAACGCCGTGGAGCAACCACTCGGTCGCGCGATGAACGACCGGCAAGGCCGATGGGTAGAGGGCGATAACGACCATCGACGCGGCTAGGCATATCGACCACGCTCGTAGCGACACCCCGTACACTGGCAGCTCCTCCGACGCCAGCAGTCTCCCCACTCGTTCAGCGACGGGCGCCCCATGGTGCAGCGTACTGCCCATCGAGCTCGCTTCGTGGCCTTGGATCATCAATCGAGACGCCTTCACCAAGGCGGAAGCGAGCGCCGTGGCGGGTTGGAGCCGGGAATGAGCGTCAGCGAACCGATGGCCAGCCGTGGTATCAGATCCCAGCTCACGACCTCGCCGAACGGCTGATTCAAGCGAACGCCGTCCATAAAGACGGACAATCCCTGCGGCGTTCCGAAGAGCGGTGACGCGGTATATCCACGGTAGTTGAGGTCCGGCTGGAACGGATTGCCCTGCGTCTCGTTGACGTACACGCCGTTAATGCGGCGGTTCAAGAATGCCGACACGTCGATGGCGCCGGCGTCATCCATGTCGCGCGCGATCGCCGTCTGCGCCGGGGCCGGAATCTTGTCGAGCGTCAGCTCGACTCCAGCGAGTGGCGTGGTGCCAATGACGTCCACGGTTACGGCCACCGTCGCCGGCGGAGCCGTGGTTTGCTGCGCCAGGGCCGGCGACCCCGCGAGCACTGCGTGGATGCCGGCGGCTGCTACTCCTAGTCGGACGCGACGAGACATCATGATTGTGTAGTGTCGTCGAAAGGCGTCCAAAGTTCACGTGTCGATCGATGAGTGGAGTTCCAGTGTCTGCGCCCGAAGCGCGGTGGCGCACCCCAAGGCCTCTTCAACATATGTCCTCCGTTGCCGGTCTCTGCAACGCGAGCCCACCGCCGCCTGCGCTGAGGTCGGCGATGAGACTACATTCGCCACGCATACTGAAGTTTAACGAGCAGCTGATTCGAGTCCAGACTCCAGCGGTCGAGTCGCGAGCGGACGTTGTGGTTGTAGACGATGAACAGGTCAGCCACCGGCAGTACTGTCCACCGCAACCGGGTGTTGGTGCCCACCGACCGGCTGTCGGTGTCGTACTGCACGTAGCTGGAGATCGACAGGTCTGGTGAGATGTTCAATCGCAGGCGGTTGCCGATCACGGTCTGCGTGAAGCTGCCCGAGGAGAGGCGGCCGACATTGCGCTCGCCGGTGAATTCGACCGTGATCAGTGGCTGCGGGTTCCACGCCCCGGTCCACTGGTACTGATCCAGCCGCCCGCTGTAGAAGTCGCCGAACCACCAGGTCAGCTGCGTGTAGAGGCGCCGCTTTTGCGCCGTGCCTGCCTCGAGACGATAGCGCAGCCACTCGTACGATCCGGGCGGGATAATCACGCCGCTGGCCACCTCGAACGGCTCCCGGAGACGCTCGCCAACGGGAACGATGTTGAACTCGGCCCGGTCGCCGCTGCGAAACCGCCAGTTGAGGGGCGCCGCAAAGACGCGATAGCTCTCCCACCGTCCCGACAGATCGTGCGCGATGGTCGGCTGGAACTCGAAAAACATCTGCTGGATCGGCCCTCGCTGAAAGCGTGGGCTGTAGTTAGTGGTGATGTTCGTCAGGTGCACCGCCGGCCGCGGCACGAAGCCGATCGACGGATCGAAGTCGCGGCCGATGCGCTTGTAGGTCAGCGCCAGATCCCAGAGGTTGTTGGGATAATCGATCTTGAATCCGGCGGCCGTGGCATCCTGACCCAAGCCGGGGCGCCCGGTCGCGAGCCCCCACACACCCGCGAGGAAATTTTTGTCGCCGCGGAAATGCGACGTCGCGTAAGTGAAGTCCGCGCCGCTGGTCCAACTGCCGCTCCGCCCGAGCGGATCGCCGACCGTCGCGATCGCGCCGACCCAGGATTCCCGCCACAGATTTCGCTTCGCGCGTCCCACCGCCATGAACGTCCGATCCGCGACGACGCCCTTCTCGCGGTCGGTGCCGATCGCGAGGCCGCCGAAGCCGGTGTTGCCGATCCGGCTGTTCACCTTGGTGCCGGCAATGATCGGGACCTGCGTCCCGTCGATCAGCCCGACCCGCCGGCTGAAGTACGGCAGCACGTCCTGGTTCAGGCCCAGCCCGAAGGCGAAGATGTCGTCGCCTTCGAGGAAGAACGTGCGCTTCTCAGGGAAGAACAAGGGGAACCGTGTAAGGTTTGTCCGCCGCGTATCGACCTCGGTCTCGGCGAAGTCGGTGTTGACGGTCGCCGACGCGAGAACGTTGGCGCCGATCCGCTGGGTGACGTCGAGACTGGGATGGAGCGTGCCCTCCGCGTCCGCCGTGGGCGCGGGACTGCCCCCGCCAGTGGTGACCGCCGGCCGGATGCTCAAACCGACGCCGAGATCGAAGTCGGGGAGATCCGTCAGCATGCCGGCCCGGCTGGTCTGCGTCACGGCATACTGCCGCAGTGGCGATGCCCAGCGGTCCGTTTCGAGCCGGCGCTGGATGCGGCGCTGGACGTTGAAGTGCCATTCGTGGAGGCCGGGTTTGAACGCGAGGGTCAGGATGGGAATGCGGATCTCGGCGCTCCATCCGGTCGGCAGCCGCGCGGTCGCCGCTTCCCAGATGCCGTCCCAGTCGGGATTCTCGCTCTCGCCGCCGGGATTGATCAAACCGTCATATCGAGCGCCTGTCGGATTCACGGCAAACACGTAGCCGGATCGCCCGTCGGCAAATGGCCCAAGGACGACGCGCACGTGATCCTCCGAGGTCAGCCCCGCATCGCGCCGCACGCTGAAGCTGACGATGTCGGCGGGGTCGGGCTGGTCGCAGACGATCCCGATGATCAGCGACTTCGAGTCGACCAGCACCTGGACGCGGGTCCGCGCGGTGGGCGGCGCGCCCTCGACCGGATCGGTCTGGCGAAAGTCGTCGACGGCCTCAGCTGACTGCCACGCGGGTTCGGTCAGGCGGCCGTCGATCGCGATCGGCGACGTCAGCGCCCCGGCGCGGAGGGTCGGCGCGGTCTGCGCCAGAAGAGTCGCGGGCGGCAACGTCAGGAGCAGCGCCAGCGACGCTGATCTCGCCGTAGCGGTCATCGACGCGGCATCTTGTCTGCGCCTTGTACGACGATGCGTTCACCCTCGCGCCCGCCTGCGATCACTTCGACGTTGCCGCCGACCGTGCGGCGCATCTGTATCTCACGCAACTCGAAACGCTCCGGCGTTCGCTGAACGTAAACGCGAGCGGTCGCGCCCTCTCGCACGATCGCGGCAGCCGGCACCATGAAAATGCGCCCCGCGCCAGGGAAGAGCACCGTCGGCGGCGCCGTGGCAAAGTCCTGTTCCCACGAACGCTCCTTCGCGAAGCTGATCAGCCCGGTCTCGGCGGGCGATTGCCAGGTGAGCGTTTCCGCGACACTGGCGTGGACGGGGACGTTGTCGATCACGAAGTGTTCGTCGCTTGCCGCGGCGGATACGTTGACAACGATGCGACCGGTGCCGGTCTTTTGCGGCGTGACGTTCAGCCTGAACACGCCCGCTCGCTCGGGGCCGTCGGCCGCAGCGTTCGCGGTCACGGTCCCGACCGTCAACGTGAGCGCCACCTTGCCCTCAGTGTACGGCTTGAAGGCGCCGCCCGTCGTTCGCGTGAGGTGCGCCGTCAGGCGAGTGGCTTCGCCGGCGATCAGTGGCCGCCATTCCGCGAACAGTTCGGTGTTTTTCGAATATGCGGTGTGCGTGACGGCGATCACTTGAGGCGCGTTCACCGGCGGTGGCGCTTGTGCGCGAACCGGTAGGGTCACGGCTAAACTGAATACGACGGCCAGAGCGATCGGACGGGGCATGCGCATCTCCCTCTGCGGCAGGTAGTGCTGGAAACGAGGATCATGACCGGGGCAGTTTGACGGGTCAAGACCTGGAAGACATAATGGCGGGGTTGAGTGTTCCTGGTTTCTATCGTCGCGGCCTCGCCGTCCTCGCCGCGCTGGCGTGGATTGGCAGCTCGCTACTGCCGCCCGCGCATCGGCACGCCGGGGTGTCTGACGCCGACCATGAGGCATCGGGGATCCATCAGCACCTGACGCAACACCACGCCAGCCACGACGATCAACCCGAGGTCGTGGACCACGACGATGACGACCATGTCGTTCAGCTGTTCGACCAGCCGTCTTCCGTAGGTCGTGGCGGCTGGCCACAAGCGCCGCGCACGATGGCGGCATTCGAGCCGGCAGCCGTCTCCGCGGATCGGACGTGGTCGTCCCTCAGGGCCGCCGTTGGCACGCCGTCTCCGCCTGAGCCGCTTTTCTCACCGCCCTCCCTTCGCGCCCCGCCCTCCGTCTAAATTCCTCCCGCTACCACAACTTCGTCTGTTCGTCCCGCTGTTGGGCGTCGCCGCGTCCAGCGTGAAAGGAATCTTGTGAGATTTTCGCGTCGCGGAACCCGCGCGGCACTGTTGTTCGTCAACCTCGCGCTCGCCATGCCAGCAGTCGGTGAGGCTCAGACGAGCCTGAGGGTGCAGGAGGCTGTCGATACCGCCCTGCGATCACGGGCGCTGCTCAAGGCAGAAGCGGAGCGCGTGCACGTGGCCGAAGGGCGCAAACAGCAGGCGGGCCTGTTCCCCAATCCTGAGTTGCAATTCGGCAACGAGAATCTGCGTCCGGGCCAAACCTACTCGCGTGACGTCGACACGCTGGCCTACGTGACGTGGCCGCTCGACGTGCTCGGCAAGCGAGGGCAGCGGATCGCTGTCGCCGCGCAGGCGGTTGCGCGATCGGAAGCCGAGCTCGAACTGTTGCGCCGTCAGGTGGCGCACAGCGTCAGGACCGCTTACTGGACCGCGCGCGGCGCGCAGGAGCGGCGCGATCTGCTGCAGTCGAACGTCAATAATTTCCAGCGGATCGTCGACTATCACGCGGCGCAGCTCGGCGCCGGCGTCATCGCCGAGCAGGATCTGCTGCGTGTCAGGCTGGAAGGGGAGCGTCTGCAGATTGCCTCGCGCCTCGCGGCGATCGAGGCGGTCCGATCGCGCGCGCAACTGCTCCGGGAGATGGGACGCACCGACGGCGCCGATCTGGTGCTGGCCGAGCCGCTCGACCTCATGCCCCTCGTCCCCGACGTGGCGGCGGTGCCCGACGTGCTGGCCCGGCGCAGCGAGATCAAGGTAGCGGCGGCGGCCCTCGACGAAGCCAGGGCCAACCTCCGCCTGCAAGACGTCTCGGCCCGGCCCGACCTCGGGATTATCTACGGCTACAAGCGGACCCAGCTGCCCGACACGTCCGACGGCGTCAACACGGCGATCGCGGCGGTGAAAGTCACCATTCCGCTGACCGACCGCAACCAGGGGAATCGCGCCGCAGCCGCGGCCGAACTGCGGCGGCAGGAACAGCTGCGCGTCGAAGCGGAGACCAACGTGAAAAACGATCTGCAGCGCGCGATCCAGGAATACCAACTGCGCAGCGCAGAAGTGCGCGACACGCTGCGTCCGCTGCGCGAGCACGCGACCACGATTTCCGGCATCGCTCAGGCGGCCTACCAGCAGGGCGGCGTCGACCTCCTGCGTCTGCTCGATGCCGAGCGCGCCCGGATCGAGGCCGAGCTGGCGTGGGTCGAAGGCATGGTGGCGTTTCAACAGAGCGTCGTGAACCTCGACGCCGCGCAAGGAGTGATTCGATGATCCGCTATCTCCAGGCATCCGCGTTCATCATCGTCGCTGTGACATCCGCGTGCGGCGGCGGTTCGGCTCCGCCGGCCGAGCACGCCACAGTCGCGTCACAGGCGGCGAAGGTCCCGAAGGATCAAGTCGTCCTGTCAGCGGAAGAACAGGCGACCGGAAAAATCCAGACGCAGCCCGTGACGACGACCGACATTCCCGCCATGCTGCGGGTGTCCGGTCGTATCACGCGCGCGGCGGATCGCACCTGGCGGGTCGGCGTCCGGACCAACGGGCTGGTCCGGACCGTCCGGGCCAACGTCGGCGATCTCGTGCGCAAGGATCAGATCCTGGCGCGGTTCCACGCCGACGAAGTGCGCGAGGAGCGCGCCAAGCATCGCAACGCGGTGTCCGAGCTGCAGCGACTGCAGGCGGCGGCGACGCTCGCCAGGCGCAACTTCGATCGCGCGCAGTCGCTGCTCGATCTCAAGGCGACGTCCGCGGTAGCCGTCGACCAGGCCCGCCAGGATGTGGTCGCAGCGGAGGCGGCCGTCAAGAACGCGCAGACCGAGGTCGAGCGCAGCACAGATGTTCTTGAAGAAGATCTGCGCGTGCCGGCCGAACCCCGGGCGGGGAATGGCGAGGCCGATCAGGTACCCATCGTCGCCCCGGCCTCCGGCTACGTGCTCGAAAAAAACATCTCGCCCGGTCAGACCATCGCGCCTGGGCAGGACGCATTCGTCATCGGCGACCTGTCGCAGTTGTGGATGCTGGCATCCGTGCGGCAGGACAGTCTCGGCCAGCTGCGTGTCGGGCAGACGGCAACCGTGACGCTGCCCGGGCTCGGCGGCGAGCGCTTCGTGGGCACGATCACGAATCTGGGTCAGGAGCTCGACCCGACGACGCGCGCGATGCAGGTGCGCATCGTGTTGAACAATACCGGCCAACGTCTCCGTCCGGAGATGCTGGCCAACGCCGACATTCCGCTCGGCCAGAGCACCTCGATGCTGACCGTGCCCTCTGACGCGATTCAGCAGATCAACGGACAAGACGTGGTGTTCGTGCGCACCGCAGCGGATCGCTTCACCGTGCGTCCGGTGCGGGTCGGACCGACCGACGCCGGCAGGACCCCGGTGCTCGAGGGTCTCAAGGCCGGTGACCAGGTCGTCGTCCACGGCAGCTTCACGCTGAAGTCACATCTGCTGCGGTCGACCATGGAAGGCGAGTAGGGATCAGCATGCTGAATCGCATTATCGACGCGACCCTGGCCTACCGGTGGCTCGTGCTGGTTGCCGTGCTCGGCCTCCTCGGCGTCGGCGGCTACGCGCTGTACACGATTCCCGTCGAGGCGTTTCCCGATCTGACCAACAACCAGGTAGTGGTGGTCACCGAGGCGCCCGGCTTGCCGCCCACCGAGACCGAACAACTCGTCACCTATCCGATCGAACGGGCGATGCTCGGCCTGCCGAACAAGGAGCAAGTCCGCTCGTTGTCCAAGCTCGGGCTGTCGATGGTGACCGTCGTCTTTACCGATGCGGTGCCGATGTACCTGGCCCGCCAGCTGGTCGCCGAACGCCTGCAACAGATCTCGGCGCAGCTGCCACAAGGCGTTCAGCCGCAGCTCGGGCTGCCGGCGACCGCGTTCGGAGAGCTGTTCCAGTACACGCTCTCGGGGCCGATGAACGCGCTCGAGCTGAAGGACCTCCAGGAGTGGGTGATCAAGGGGCAGATCCGCACGATTCCAGGCGTCAGTGAAGTTAATACCTGGGGTGGCCAGACCAAGCAGTTCCAGATCGTGATCGATCCGGTGCAACTGACGCAGTACGGGCTGACCCTGCACGATGTCGCCGTGCGTGTCGAACAGAACAACACCAACTTCGGCGGCGGCTACATCGAGCACGCGGCGGAGCAATACACGCTACTCGGATCGGGGCGAGCCGTGTCGCCAGAAGACTTCGGCAACATCGTGCTGACGTCGACACGCGGCACGCCGGTCCTGCTCAAGGACGTGGCCACCGTGCGGATCGGCGCGGCGCCTCCGTCCGGGGCGACCCTGCGCAACGGGGCCGAAACCGTATCGGGCACGGTGATCATGCTGAAAGGGGAGAACGGCAAGCGGCTGATCGAACGCGTCAAGGCGAAAATCGCAGGCCTGCGGCTGCCGGCCGGCGTCACCATCATCCCGTTCTACGACCAGGCCTTCGTGATCGACGGCACGATTCTGACCGTGGAAAAGAACCTGTTCGAGGGCTTCGTGCTGGTCACCATCGTGCTGCTGCTGTTTCTCGGCAACCTGCGCGCCGCCCTGATTACCGCGGCGGTAATCCCATTCTCGATGTTGATCAGCTTTCTCGGGATGCGGTTCTTCGGCATCAGCGCCAACCTGATGAGCCTGGGCGCGATCGACTTCGGCATGATCGTCGACGGCGCCGTCGTCATGATGGAGAACTCCGTCCACCGGCTGGAGCAGCAGCACGGCAAGGAATCGCCGCTGGAGTCGGTGCGCCGCGCCGCCCACGAAGTCGCCAGGCCGATGGCGTTCGCGGTGGTCATCATCATCGCGGTCTATCTGCCAATCCTGTTTCTCGAGGGTCTCGAAGGACGGATGTTCCGGCCGATGGCGATCACCGTCTGCGCCGCCCTGTTCGGGTCGCTGTTGCTGGCCCTGACCCTGGTGCCGGCCCTGGCCTCGTTCGCGTTCCGTCATGGCATCGCGCCCAACGCCGGCGGCCGCGGGGCGCGGTTGATGGCGAACGTGACGGAGCGATATGCGCGCGCCCTCGAGTGGGGCGTCAATCACCGACTGGTGACCGTCGGCAGCGCGGCCGCGGTCCTGGCGATCGCGCTGGGATCGCTCGCGTTCATCGGCACCGAATTCATGCCCCGTCTCGATGAAGGCGAGATCCTGCTCGAGACACGGAAGCTGCCAGGCATCTCGCTGACCGAGTCCATCGAGATCAGCAAGCAGATCGAGCTGCGGCTCCGCACCTTTCCGGAGATCGCCGACGTGGTCATCAAAATCGGACGGCCCGATTTCGCGACCGAGGCGATGGGCATCAACGAGGGCGACACGTATCTGATCCTGAAGCCGAAGAGTGAATGGACCCGGTTCCATACCAAGGAGGAGCTGATCGAAGCGGTGGACAAGGGACTCTCGACGATCCCGGGAATCAGCTACAGCTTCTCGCAGCCGATGGCCATGCGCATGGACGAGACGGTCTCCGGCGTCAAGGCGGACCTGGCGATCAAGATCTTCGGCGACGAGTTCCGCGCGCTCGACACTCTGGGCGAGCAAGTGCTCCGCGCGATGTCTGGGATCCGCGGGGCGGCGGACGCGCAGATGCTGGTCACGTCAGGCGTGGCCGAACTCGCGGTGAAGGTCGACCGCGCCGCGCTCGCCCGCTACGGCCTGAATGTCACCGACGTGGAGGAGGCGGTCTCCGCCGGCGGGTCGGGCGATGTGATTTCGACGGTCATCGACGGTCAGAAGCGCTACACCGTCGCGTTGCACCTGCCGGCGAGGTTTCGATCGGATCCGGATGCGATGCGGGCGATCCAGCTGAAGGCGCCGGGCGGCGAGCAGGTGGCGCTCGATCAGGTCGCCCGCATCGAGGTCACGCGCGGCCCGGAGAAGGTCGAGCGAGAAGAGGGACAGCGCCGCATCGTCGTGATGTCGAACGTGCGCGGCCGGGATCTCGGCAGCTTCGTGGACGAGGTGCGGTCGAGGATCGAGAAGGACGTGACCCTGCCGCCGGGGTACTTCATCGAGTACGGCGGGCAGTTCGAGAATCAGGAGCGCGCCACACGGCGGCTGATGGTGGTCGTGCCGGCGGTGATCGCCGTCATCTTCGTCCTGCTCTACCTGACGTTCGGCGCGCTCACGCCCGCGCTGCTGGTAGTGGGCAACGTGCCCTTCGCGATCGTCGGCGGCATCGCCGCGCTGTGGCTGCGCGGCATGAACCTCAATCTGTCGGCGTCGGTCGGGTTCATCGCGCTCTTCGGCGTCGCCATGCTCAACGGCGTGGTCCTGATCAGTTCGATCAATCAGCTGCGCGAGTCCGGTGAGCGGACCAGGCAGGCCGTGCTGGCCGGCGCCCGCCGCCGGCTTCGCCCGGTGCTGATGACCGCATTCGTGGCCAGCTTCGGGTTCATCCCGATGGCCCTGGCCACATCCACCGGCGCGGAGGTGCAGCGCCCGTTGGCGTCCGTCGTCATCGGAGGCTTGTTCACCTCCACGGTGCTGACGCTGTTTCTGTTGCCGGTCCTCTACGACTGGGTCTTCCAAGGCAGGCACGAGCCGGAGGTGGAGTTATGATGCACGAAATCAAGGCGATCATCAGGCCGGAGCGGTTGGACAGCGTGCTCGATGCGCTCCGTCAGATCGCCGATGTGCCAGGGATCACCGTATCGACGGTGACCGGATTCGGCAAGCGGATGCCTCCACCTGCTGGGGGCACCTCTGAGTTCGGTCACGTCCCAATGACGAAGCTCGAGCTTGTCGTGCCCGACGCGATGTTGCCGCAGGCCTTGGCAAGCGTCCGCCGTGCGGCGTTCACCGGGCGCCCGGGTGATGGCAAGGTGTTCGTCCTGGCGGTGGAGCAGGCCATGAAAATCCGCTCCGACGAAGAGGGGCTCGATGCCCTCTGAGTCGGGAGGCGGGTCGCTGTTGACCCCGGCGCGCCGCGTGGAAGTGCTGCGCATCGCGGGCGTGGGTCTCGTCACCCTCGCATACTGGCTCGGGTACGTGCCGCTCGGGGTGCAGTTGGCGGCAGTCGGGATCGGTCTCTTCCCGCTGGTGAAGACCGGTGTGCGCGATCTGGTTCGTGAGCGCAAGATCGGCACCGAGATCTTCGTCACGGTGGCGACGATCATCGCCCTGGCCGGCGAGGAGTACGTCGCCGGCTCGGTGCTGATGACGATCATCCTGATCGCCGAGTTCGTCGCCGAGTTCAACACCGATCGCGCGCGCGCGTCGATCAAGGCGCTGGTCGGATCCGCGCCGCGGACCGCTGTCGTGCGCGAGGCGGCGGGCGAGCGCGTGGTCCCCGTCGAAGAGCTGACGGCCGGGACGGTCGTGCTGGTGCGCGCCGGGGAGAAGATTCCGGTCGACGGCACCGTGGTCAGCGGCAGCGCCGCCGTCAACGAAGCCTCGATCACTGGCGAGAGCGTGCCGATTGAAAAAGGACGGCGGCTCGGTCCTCGCCGGCACGCTCGTGGAAAGCGGCGCGATCGACGTGCGCACCGACAAGGTCGGCGCCGACACGATGTTCGCGCGGATTGTGGCGCTGGTCGAGCAGGCGCAGAGCGAGGAGGCGCCCGTCCAGAAGCTCACCGACCGCATCGCGGCCTGGCTCCTGCCAGCCGTCCTGATCTTCCTGGTCATCGTCTTCGTAGCCACGCGAGACGTGCGCAAGGTTGTGACCCTGCTCATCTTCACGTCGCCGGCGGAACTCGGACTGGCCACCCCGATGGTGATGCTTGCGGCGATCGCGCGAGCGGCCAGGCTGGGGATTCTGGTCAAGGGCGGCCTGTATCTGGAGCAACTCGCGAAGGTCGATACGATCGTCTTCGACAAGACCGGCACGTTGACCGCCGGCCAGCCGACCGTCTCCGCGGTGCAAGCGTATGGTGCGCGGATGACGGAGGCCGACGTCCTGCGATTTGCGGCGAGCGCCGACAGCCGGTCCGGACATCCGCTCGCCAAAGCGGTGGTCGACGAAGCGCGGAAGCGCGGGATCGGGGTGCCAGAGCCGTCGGACTTCAAGACTGTTCACGGCCGTGGCGTGACGGCGGCCGTCGACGGTCACGACGTGATCGTCGGAAACCAGGCGCTATTGACGGAGCGCGCCGTCGATACGTCGGCCCTCGGGGGAAACTCCGGGATGGTCGTGCATGTCGTCGTTGACGGGATGCTGGTGGGCTCGATCGAGTTCGCTGACGCGATTCGCGCCGGCAGTGCCGAGGTCATCAGACGGCTGAAGGCGACCGGAGTCAGCCGGGTCGTGATGCTGACGGGAGACAACGAGCGGGCAGCCGCGCTGGTCGGGAAGGAACTCGGGATCGGCGACGTCCGCGCGCAGCTATTGCCGGAGGACAAGATCGCTGCCATCGAAGGACTACAGCGAGACGGGCACTTGGTGGCGATGGTCGGCGACGGCGTCAACGATGCGCCGGCGCTCGCGCGGGCCGACGTCGGGATCGCGATGGGCGCCCGCGGCACCGAAGCGGCGCTCGAAGCCGCCGATATCGCGCTGATGACCGACGACCTGCGCCGGATCGTGCTGGCGCGCACGCTGGCGCGGCGCGCGGTCCGGACGATCAAGGAGAACATCATCGTCGGCGTCGGGGTCGTGCACGTGCTCGGGATTACGGCGGCACTGCTCGGATGGATCGGCCCGATTCAGGCTGCGATGCTGCACCTCGGCCCTGACATTCTCGTGTTCGTCAATTCCATCAAACTCCTGCGCGTGCGCCTCGACGAAACGACCTGAGCGTGTGTGAATCGGCAACCTCGGGTGACGAGGGAGGAGGTGTGTACGAATATTGTGGTGGTCCACTCGAGCCGGCCCGCCAACGCGCCTGCAAATCGGCGCTGCTGGCGGCGCGTGGCGTCGGCAAATCGGTGAAATACCACTTATCAACCAGCGGCCCCATGCGCGCCAGCATGGACGCCAAATCCTTGTCGCCCATGGCGCCAAAAACAGCGTGGGTACACGGATAAAACCCCATC
>JAYVMG010000034.1:0-2018 GCA_043759095.1 Acidobacteriota bacterium
GCGGGTGATGTTAACATCCGCCCGTCGCTATGCCTCGCCTTATTGCGCCGCGCCTTATTGCCTTCCTCCGCGCCATCAACGTCGGCGGCCATACCGTGACCATGGCGCAGCTGCGTCAGGAGTTCGAGGCGCTGGGGTTGAAGGACGTGGAGACCTTCATTGCCAGCGGCAACGTGATCTTCACGTCGCGCTCGACCGGCCTGGCGGCGCTCGAGAAAAAGATCGAGGCGCGGCTGCGCGCCACGCTCGGCTACGACGTCGCCACCTTCATCCGGACCGACGCCGAAGTGGCGGCGGTCGCCACACATCAAGCGTTCAAGGCGGCGCAGGTGAAAGGCGCCGGGGCGTTCTGTGTCGGATTCCTCAACGCGCCGCTCGACGCGGCCGCCACATGTGTCCTGATGGCGTTCAAGAACGACATCGATGATTTCCACACCAACGGGCGCGAGGTCTACTGGCTCTGCAAGGTGGGGCAAAGCGACTCGAAGTTCAGCAACGCGAACCTCGAGAAGGCGCTGAAGATCCGCTGCACGCTTCGCGGCATCAACACCATCATGCGCCTGACGGACAAATACCCCGCCACGTAGGGGAGGCCAACCCCTACGACGAGGCCAGCTTGCGCAGTGCGTCGCCGGTCACGCGGACGATCGACCAGCCGTCCATCAGGTTCGCGCCGAGGCTCTTGTAGAACCCAATCGCCGGCTCGTTCCAGTCGAGCACCGACCACTCGAACCGGCCGCAGCCGCGCTCGACGGCAATCTTCGCCAGGTGCTGCATCAGACCGAGACCGAAGCCGTGTCCGCGCCACTCGGGCAGCACGAACAGATCCTCGAGATACAAACCTGGCTTGCCGAGAAACGTCGAGTAGTTCGGGAAGAACAGCGCGAAACCGACCGGCGTCGTTCCCGAGTAGCCGATGATGACGTCGGCCGCCGGCCGCGCGCCGAACAGCGTGTCGCGCACACCGGCCTCGGTCGCCGTCATTTCGTGCGACAGTTTCTCGTACTCGGCGAGCGCGTGAATCATCCGCAGGATCAGTGGTACGTCGCGTTCGGTCGCCCGCTCGATGCGGAAGTCAGGTTTGACGCCCATAAACTATTTGCTCCTGTCCGCCGTCTACTAGTTCACCATTATGCCCAACCTGCGGTTCGCCTTCCGGACGCTGTTCAAGACGCCCTTCGTCACGATTGTGGCGATCGTATCGCTGGCGCTCGGCATCGGCGCGAACGCCGCCATCTTCTCGCTGTTCAATCAACTGCTATTGAAACCGCTGCCGGTGCTGGAGCCGGCGAGGCTCGTCAACCTGGCGGCGCCCGGGCCCAAGCCGGGGTCCACGAGCTGCAGCCAGGCGGGCGACTGCGAAACGGTCTTCAGTTACCTGATGTTCCGCGACCTCGAAAAGGTGCAGACGCCGTTCACCGGCATTGCGGCGCACCTGGCGTTCGGCGCGAATCTGAGCGCGCGCGGACAGACCCAGAACGGCCAGGGCATGCTGGTCTCGGGCAGCTATTTTCCGGTGCTCGGCCTCAACCCGGAGATCGGACGCCTGCTGACGCCGGAGGACGATCGCGTCGTCGGCGAATCTCACGTCATCGTATTGAGCTACGCGTACTGGCAGAGCCGCTTCGCCTCGGACCCTGCGGTGCTCAATCAATCGCTCGTCGTCAACGGTCAGACAATGACGATTGTCGGCGTCGCGCCGAAAGGCTTCGACGGGACGACGTTCGGCGTCAAGCCGCAGGTGTATGCGCCGATCACGATGCGTGGCTTCTCGCAGCCGTCCAAGGCCTTTGACAACCGGCGCAACTACTGGGCGTACCTGTTCGCGCGCCTGAAGCCGGGGATCTCGATCGAGCAGGCGCGCACGGCGATGGCGACGCCGTATCGCACGATCGTCAACGACGTCGAAGCGCCGCTCCAGAAGGGCATGAGCCCGCAGACTATGGCGCGTTTCACGACGAAGCCGATCCTGCTCGATCCGGGAAGCCGCGGTCAGAGCAGCGTGTCCCGCGAGGCGA
>JAYVMG010000035.1:0-14060 GCA_043759095.1 Acidobacteriota bacterium
AGGTGGCGCGAGAGCGCAAGCCGCGCGCGCCAGTCCTGCGCGTTCTCGTCGATGAGGCGCCGGCACAGCTTCGTGAACCGGTCGGGATTGCCGGTGCGAATCGCGAGCGCTTCGAGGCGGTCGAACGCGAGATAGGCGCGGTCCGGCGCAATCTCGATCAGCCGATCCCACACCGCCGCGGCCTCTCGCTCGTTGCCCTGCATCACGCGGACGTCGCCCAGGTTGAGGTAGGCCGGCACAGCGCGGGCGTCGAGGTCGATGGCGGCTTCGAAACGGCGAATCGCGTCTGCGTACTCTTTGCGCCGCACGGCCTCGAGGCCGATTTCATTTTCCAGGAACGCGAGAATCGCGTGGCTCTGCGGCCGTGCCTCGATGTCGGCGAGCTTGGACAGGCGGTGGCGCGTGTCGTATGCCTCCGTCCACTGATGCTGCTCTTCGTGCAGCTTCTGCAGGTTGAGGAGCGCGTATTCGTTTTTCGGGTCGAGTCGCAGGACCTCGTTGAACGCCTCGAGCGCGCGATCGACAAACCCGCCGCGCTTGTAGTCGAGGCCGAGGCAGAGCAGCACGTTGGCATGTTCGAGCTTGCTGAGGTTCGGGCGCTGCAGCAGCGTCTGGTGCAAGGTGATCGCCTTGCCGACCTGACCTTTCTCCCGATACAAATTACCGAGGATCATATGCACTTCGAGCGCGTCGCCGTCGAGGCTGGCGGCCTTGCTGAGTTCCTCAATCGCCAGATCGATCTGATTGGCCACCAGGAAGTTGAGGCCGAGGATGTAGTGTGGTGATTCGCGCGCGCGGCGGCGATCGATCCAGCCGCCGTCCTTCAGCTTGTAGCGCTCCCACGCCTTGCCGATCGTCAGGCCGGCGAGCAGCGCGACGAGAGCCGTCAGCAGCGGGGCATACGAACTCATCGCGGCTGACCCTGATTCTGCACGAGGTAGGTGGCGATGACCGAGTCCCAACGGTTCTGCGCCCGCAGGATCAGCTCGATCAGTTCGCGCGCCGCGCCGTCGCCGCCCTTCGCCTCGCTCACCCAATGCACGCGCGAGCGTACGTCTGGAGAGGCGTCCGCGGGCGCCGTGGCGAGCCCGACCCGGGCCAGCACGGGCAGGTCGAGGATGTCGTCGCCCATATATGCGACATCGGCATCGTCGAGCATCAGGCTGTCTGCGATCTGATTGTAGGTTTCGAGCTTGCTCGGAACGCCCTGGTGAATGAGCGTGATGCCCAACTGCGCCGCTCGCTGGGCCGTGGCCACCGATGAGCGCGCCGAGAGGAGCCCGACTGTCAGGCCGAGACGCTGAGCCCAGACGATCCCGGTGCCGTCCTTGATGTCGAACGTCTTGCTCTCGCTGCCGTCGGCATGCACCAGCAGCTTGCCGTCGGTGAGCACGCCATCGACGTCGAACAGGATCAGCCGGACTCGCGCGGCTTGCTCGGTGATCAAAACATGTCCATGCGCCAGAGGTCGTGCAGGTGCAGCACACCCGCCACGCGCACCGGCAGACCGTCTTCGGCGACGACGATCGAGGTGATCTTGCGCTGCTCCAGAATGTTCAGCGCCTCGGCGGCCAGCGTGGTCCGCGGCACCGACACCGGATGGCGCGACATCACATCGACGGCCGTCAGATCCAGAATCTCGCCGCCGCGTTCCATGCGCCGCCGCAGATCGCCGTCCGTGATGATGCCGAGCAGCGTCTCGTCATCACCGTCGATCACGCAGGTCATGCCGAGACCTTTGCTCGACATCTCGTAGATGACGTCGCGCATCCGTGTGTCGGCGCGGACAATCGGACAGACCTTGCCAGCGTGCATCAGCGCTTCGACGCGCATCAACCGCTTACCGAGCTTGCCGCCGGGGTGCAGGTTCGCGAAATCCTCCTGGCGGAAACCCTTCTCGACGAGCAGCGTCATCGCCAGCGCGTCGCCAATCGCGAGCGCCGCGGTCGTGCTGGCCGTTGGCACCAGGTTCATCGGGCAGGCCTCTTCCGCGACGCTGACGTCGAGCGCGACGTCGGCCGCCTGCGCGAGCGACGACGTGGGATCGCCGGTGATCGCGATGAGCTTCGCGCCGAGCCGGCGGATCGTTTCCAGCAGATGCAGCAGTTCCGCCGTCTCCCCGCTGTACGACAGCGCGACGACGACGTCGTCGGCCTGGATGACGCCGAGGTCGCCGTGGATCGCTTCGGCCGGATGCAGGAAGAACGCCGCGGTTCCAGTGCTGGTGAGCGTTGCCGCGATCTTGCGGCAGATGATGCCGGACTTGCCCATACCGGTGAGGATGACCCGGCCCTTGCACTGGCGGAGGAGCTGCACGGCGAGGTCGAACCGCTCGTCGAGGCGATGGACCAGCGCGAGGATGGCTGCGGCCTCGGTCTCGAGGACTTTCCGCGCGAGGGAGCGGTCAGCCATGGGTGCGCGCCTCCGTCTGCTTGGCAATCGCGTCGATGGCCATCAGGCGCTGGAGCAGCGGCTCCAGCAGGTCCAGGCGCAGGGCGTTTTGTGCGTCGCTCTTCGCGCGCGTCGGCTCCTCGTGTACTTCCAGAAACACGCCGTCCACGCCCGCGGCGACGCCCGCCGAGGCGAGCGGCACGATGTACTCCGCCTGGCCGGCCGTGACGCCATCGCCGCCGCCGGGCAGTTGCAGACTGTGCGTCACGTCGAAGACCACGGGCGCGCCCAGCGCGCGCATCATCGGGAACGCGCGCATGTCGACGACGAGGTTGTGATAGCCGAACGAGGTGCCGCGCTCGGTGATCAGCACGCGCGGGTTGCCGGCGTTCACCACCTTCGCGATCGCGTGCTTCATGTCGTCGGGCGCGAGGAACTGGCCCTTCTTGATGTTCACGACGCGGCCGGTCTTCGCGGCGGCGACAATCAGATCGGTCTGCCGTGCGAGAAATGCTGGAATCTGCAGCACGTCGGCGACGCTGGCGGCGGCGGCCGCGTGCGCCGGTTCGTGGATGTCGGTGAGGATCGGCACGCCGTAGCGCGCCTTGATCAACGCGAGCACGCGCAGGCCCTCGTCGAGGCCCGGTCCGCGGAACGATGCGCCTGACGTCCGGTTCGCTTTGTCGTATGACGCCTTGAAGATGAACGGGACACGTGCGCGCCGCGCGATCTCGACGAGACGGCCAGCCATGTCGATGGCGTGCGCCTCGCTCTCGATGACGCACGGACCGGCGATCAACACGAACGGGTTGTTGCCCCCGATCGCGATCTCGCCTAGCTGCAGGGGGTTCACAGAAGTGATTATACCGGGCGGGCGGGTCGGGTAGGCCGGGTGGGGCGCACGACCGCGCGTTCAACCCACCAGACCGACCTGCCCTGCCTGACCGACCAGACCCTGTTGCGTCTTGTGCTGATACGAGGCTGCGACGAACGCCGCGAAGAGCGGGTGCGGCTTCGTCGGCTTCGACTTGAACTCCGGATGGAACTGCACCGCAACATACCAGGGGTGACCCGGCAGCTCCGCGATCTCCACGAACTTGCCGTCCGGTGAGCGGCCGGAGATCTTCAGCCCGTGCTCATTCAGCGTCTGTTCGTAGAGGCAGTTAAACTCGTAGCGGTGACGGTGACGCTCCTCGATCATGTCCGTGCCGTAGATCTTCTGCGCGAGTGATCCCGGCGCCAGCGCGCACGCGTAGCTGCCGAGACGCATGGTGCCGCCGAGGTCGTCGACGCCAAGCAGATCGCGCAGTTTGTAGATCACCTTGGCCGACGTGTCCGGGTTGCACTCGGTGGAGTCCGCGTCAGCGAGTCCCGCGACGTTGCGCGCGTACTCGACCGTCGCCCACTGGAAGCCGTAGCAGATGCCGAAGTAGGGGATACCGCGCTCGCGCGCGACCTTCGCGGCGATCATCATCCCGCGCGTGCCGCGGTTGCCGAATCCACCGGGCACGAGAATCCCGTCGGCGCCATCGAGCAGCGCCGGACCGTTCGGCTCCTCGAGCGCCTCGGCCTCGATCCACTTGATGTTCACTTTCAGGCGATGCGGGAACCCGCCGTGATACAGCGCCTCGTTCAGGCTTTTGTACGAGTCTTCGTAGCCGACGTACTTGCCGACGACGTGAATCGTGATTTCGTCGGACGGGTTCTTGATCCGGCTGACGAGATCCTCCCACGCCTCCATGTGTCGCTCGGTCTCCGGCAGATGCAGGTGCTTCAGGACGATCCGATCGAGTCCTTCCGCCGCGAACGCAACGGGGACTTCGTAGATCGTCGAGACGTCTTTCGCCGTGATCACGGCTTCTTCGTCGACGTCGCAGAAGAGTGCGATCTTCCGCTTGATGTCCTGATCAAGGAAACGGTCGGTGCGGCAGAGGAGAATGTCCGGCTGGATACCGATCGATCGCAGATCGCGCACGCTGTGCTGCGTTGGCTTGGTCTTCAGCTCGCCGGCCGCGCCGATGAACGGCACCAGCGTCAGGTGCACGTAGAGCGTGTTGTCGCGGCCGACGTCCTGACGGAACTGGCGGATCGCTTCGAGGAACGGCAGGCTCTCGATGTCGCCGACCGTGCCACCGATTTCCACGAGGACGACGTCGACGTTGTTCGACACGGCGCGGATCGCGTCCTTGATTTCGTTGGTGATGTGCGGAATCACCTGCACGGTGCGGCCAAGGTATTCGCCGCGGCGTTCCTTCTGGATGACGGTCGAGTAGATCTTGCCGGTCGTCCAGTTGGAGTTTCGTGTCGTGACGGTATTCGTGAAGCGTTCGTAGTGGCCGAGATCGAGATCCGTCTCGCCGCCATCGTCGGTGACGAAGACTTCACCGTGCTGGTACGGGCTCATCGTGCCCGGATCCACGTTGATGTACGGGTCGAACTTCTGCATCGTCACCGTGTAACCGTGACCTTCGAGCAGGCATCCGATGCTGGCCGCCGCCAGGCCTTTGCCCAGCGACGAGACCACGCCGCCGGTGATGAAAATGTATTTCGGGGTTCGTCCGTCGGTGTTTGTCATGGGTGTCAACTCGAAGCCTGCGGCGCCAGCAGCCGCCGCACCTGGTCCAGGTCTTCCGGCGTGTCGACGCCGAACGATTCGTACTGCGTCTCGACCGCTGTGATGCGGATGCCGTGCTCCAGCGCGCGCAGCTGCTCGAGCGACTCGGCCCGCTCGAGCGGGGTCGGCTCCAGAGAGGCCAGCACGAGCAGGACACTGCGGCGATACGCGTAGAGACCGATATGTCTATAGAGCGGGGGCCAGCCACCCCGCGGGTCGCGGACATGAGGAATGGGCGACCGGGAGAAATACATGGCAAAACCCGCCCGGTCGACGACGATTTTTGTGATGTTGGGGTTGTTGAGCTCGGAGCGGTCCTGAATGCGCCGGAACAGCGTCGTCATCTGCACGGTGGGATCGGTCGCGAACGGCGCGACCAGTTCATCGATCGCGCGCGGGTCGATCAGCGGTTCGTCGCCCTGCACGTTGACGACAACGTCGCAGTCCATCGACGCGGCGACCTCGGCCAGCCGGTCCGTTCCGGTTTCGTGCGTCGCTTTCGTCAGCCGCACCTTGCCACCGAAATCCTTCACGCGCGTCGCGATGCGCAAGTCATCCGTGGCCACGAGGACGTCCGACAGTCCGTGTGCAGCCGATACGCGCCGGTACACATGCTCGATCATCGGACGGCCGTCGAGGTCAGCTAGGGCTTTGCCAGGGAGCCGCGTCGAAGCGTATCGGGCGGGGATGATGGCGACGATGGTGAGCGGGGGAACCGAATCGACTCGTGAACCAGTCGATGCAGGGTGCACGACGAATAATAACACAAGCCGAAAGTGCGCGTGTTACGATCCGCTGAGCACGTGATGAATCTCAAGCGGACGACGACAATTGCAGTCGTTGGCGCGGCGCTCGCCGCGTGGCTCGCGGGCGCCGCGACGTCGAATCATGTCATACCATCGGCGCCGGTTCACCGGCCTGCGGGCATCGAGCTGCGCGGCGCCGAACTTGCGGGCGAGATCGAGAAGCTGCACGAACGGCTTGCGCCGTCCGCCACGCCGAGCGCGCCGGGCCGTAATCTGTTCGCATTTCAGGCCGCGCCGGTTCGCCCGGTGCCGACCGTCGCCGTTCTTCCGGTCCCGCGTCCCGCGCTCACCGAGTTCGCGCCCGCGCTCGCGCAGCCTGCGCTGAAGCTGTCGGGGATTGCCGAGGACGCTGGCGCCGACGGTCCGATCCGGATCGCGTTCATCTCCGGTGAAGGGCAACTCTTCATGGTGAAGGAAGGCGAGACCGTCACGCCGCGGTACCGCGTCGCGAAGATCTCCGCCGACGTCGTCGAACTCACCGACGTCATTGACAACAGCACCCGCCGGCTCGCCTTGCGGTAACTCTCAACGCTCAATTCGCAAGGCTCAGCGCTGAGACTTGAGACTTGAGACTTGAGACCTGCCCAGTGTCCACAGCCATCATCATCAACCCGATCTCTGGTGGCGCGAGCGCTGCCGCGGCGCGCGCGCGCGCGCAGCTGGCGCTGGAGGTGGTCGACGCGCACGGCGATCCCGTTGAAGTGTTGATGACCGAAGGCGTCGGCCATGCGCGCGAGCTGGCGAAGTCGGCCGTACGGCGTGGCGCGCGGCTCGTGCTCGCCTGGGGCGGCGACGGCACCATTAACGAAGTGGCGTCCGCGCTCGCGTTCGATGACGTGCCGCTCGGTATCGTCCCCGCCGGATCCGGCAATGGGCTGGCGCGCGAACTGGGGGTGAATCTGCGGGCAGCGCGCGCGATCGCCGACGCCTTGCAGGCAGTGCCTCGGGCGATGGACGTGGGCGAGGTTGATGGGCGTCTGTTTGTGAACATCGCCGGCATCGGCTTCGACGCGCACATCGCATCGAAGTTCGCCACGGCGAAACAACGCGGGTTCGTGGGCTACGCGGGCATCACGGCGCGTGCGCTCACGAGCTACGTGCCGAAGCACTATCGGATCACCAGCGGCGGCGTGCAGCGCGAGGCGCGCGCGATTCTCGTGACGATTGCCAACTCCGCGCAGTTCGGAAACAACGCGCGCATCGCGCCGGGCGCGCTGGTCGACGACGGTCTGCTGGATCTGGTGGTGATGGAAGAGCGATCACGGCTGGGAACGGTGCTGGAGCTTCGGCGCCTGTTCAATGGAACGGTCTCGCGCGCTCCGGGATGCACGATCCAGAGGATCCGCGAAGTGACGATCGAAGCCGACCAGCCGATGACGTATCACGTGGATGGCGAGCCGGTGGACGGTGGGACGACATTGCGCGCGCGCGCATTCATCCCGGCGCGCTGATGATCGCAGTGCGGTAAGACGCAAGACTAAAAGTCTTGCGCCACTTTGCGTGAACGCAAGGCCGCGGCCTTGCGCCACATCATGTGGCGCAGCCCATTTCAGGGCTGCGTCTTGCGGTGCGGTAAGACGCACGACCAAAAGGCTTGCGCCACTTTGCGTGAACGCAAGGCCGCGGCCTTGCGCCACATCGCGTGGCGCGGCCCATTTAGGGCTGCGTTGACGTCAGCCGCACGACCCAGGCCTCGCGGATCGCGGGAACCCGGCGCAGCTCTTCGACCGCTCGCTCGAGCGCCTGCGGCGCGCCGGCGTCCTCGTCCACGTTGACGACCCCGATCGCTCCCGCTTCGCCGCGCCCCAGCGCAAAGTTCGCGATGTTCACGCGATGACGCCCGAGGATCGTGCCGACTTCGCCGATGACGCCTGGCTGATCGTCATTGGCGATGATCAGCATCGTCCCGCCGAGCGGCGCTTCGACGGCGACGCCGCGCACCGAGACCAGCCGCGGGCTGTTCGGCTCGAAGACGGTGCCCTCGACCCAACGATCGCCGGCGTCGGTGGTCAGCTTGATCGAGACGAGGCTGGTGAAGTGCCGCGACCGCGAGCTGCGCGACTCGACGATGTCGATGCCGCGCGCGAGCGCTGCGGCGCGCGCGTTCACGATCGAGACGCCGCTCGAAAGAATCGGACGCAGGACGCCGGCCGCCGCGCTGGCCGCGAGGATGTCGACGCCGCGACTCTCGACGAGCGCGCCGTAGTAGCGGACGCCGAGCGCTTCGATGCGCGCCGTACCCATCTGCGACGCGATCGCGCCGAGCTGGTCCGCCAGGCGGATCCACGGCTGCAGTCGCGTCATCTCGTCGGGATGAATCGACGGGAAATTCACCGCGTTCCTCACCATGCCGTCGCGCAGGAAATCGCGCACGGTGGCGGCCGTCTCGATGCCCACGAGTTCCTGCGCCTCTTCGGTGGACGCGGCGATATGCGGTGTCGCGATCACCTGCGGCAATTGCGCGAGCGCCCAGTCCGCCGGCGGTTCGGTCTCGAACACGTCGAGCCCGGCGCCGCCCACGAGACCCGTTTCAATCGCGCGCCGCAGCGCCGCCTCGTCGATCAGCTCGCCGCGCGCGGTGTTGATGATCCGGATGCCGGGCTTGCAGCGCGAAAACCTGTCGTCGTTGAAAATGTGTTTCGTTTCCGGCGTTGACGGCAGGTGCAACGTCAGGTAGTCGGCGGTCGCGCACACTTCGTCCAGCGTCATCAGTTCGGCGCCGATGCCGGCCGCGACATCTTTCGAGATATACGGGTCGTGCGCGACCACGCGCATGCCGAACGCGCGGGCGCGTTGCGCGACTTCCTGGCCGATGCGTCCCAATCCGGCGACGCCGAGCGTTTTTCCGCGCACCTCTGTGC
Source organism: Acidobacteriota bacterium (assembly GCA_043759095.1). GTDB lineage: Bacteria > Acidobacteriota > Vicinamibacteria > Vicinamibacterales > CAVVIG01 > CAVQFC01. Next base: position 8,673 of record JAYVMG010000035.1, read on the forward strand.
CGAGGAAGCGTTTCTTCTCCCACTTGCCGGCTTTCATTGCGCTGTCGGCGGCTGGAATCGAGCGCGAGAGCGCCAGGATCAGGGCGCACGCGTGCTCGGCGACACTGATGCTGTTGGCGCCGGGCGCGTTGACCACGAGGATGCCGCGGGCGCTTGCGGCGGCGACGTCCACGTTATCCACGCCGGTACCGGCGCGCGCGATGATGCGGAGTCCGGGCGCCGCGTCCATCAGCGCAGCGGTCACCTTGGTCGCGCTGCGGACGAGAATGCCGTCCGCATCGGCCATGTCGAGCGCGAGGGCGTCCGGCGTGCGGCCGGAGCGCGCATCCACGATCCACCCGGCCTCGGCTCGAATCAGTTCCAGCGCCGAGGCTGGCAGATCGTCGGCAACAACGATTTTCACGAGGGTCCTGTCCTGGGTCCGATGCTCCGGACGTAATTGACGACGTCCCAGAGCTGATGAGTAGTCATCTTGTGGCCGTACGCCTTCATCCCGGTGGACTTGACGCCGTCACGGATGACCGTAAAAATTTCGCCGTCGGTCGCGCCGTGCTTCCAATCTTCGTCCGCGAGGTTTGACGGTTTGGGGTTCAGTTCCTCGCCCATCGCGCCGTCGCCTGTGCCGGTATCACCGTGGCAACCGGCGCACTGTTTGTGATACAGCGCCTTGCCGGCCGCGACCGATGCGGCGTTGGGCGGCACAGGATTCTTCAGTGTGGCCGCCGCGGGATGACGATGCGCGCCGCCTTCCGCCGGATGCTGATGCGCCTGCGGACTTCGGGCGGCGAGTGCGACGGACAGACACGCGGCCAGCGTCACGACGAACAATGTGTGGCGGATTGATATGGGCATCGGTCGACTCTCCTGCGGTCCTGTAAGTATAATCCGTAGGTTTTGTGACCCGCGTGTTGTTACCACAGCCGTGCGCGCTCGTGACTCGCCCTGACGTGGTGCAAACCGCTAAAACATTCCGAACTCTTCATCACATCGACGTAAACGCGATGCCTTTTCCACAGAGTTTTCCACAGATGTCGCGGAAATCTTTTTGGGACGGCAGGTGACCTGACCTAAAAACTATGCCGAACTTCACTTCGATCAAACCGCCGACGACCGGCGCCGCCATTTCCAGAAAAAACGGCCAGCTCGTCGTGCCGGACAACCCGATCATCCCGTTCATCGAGGGCGATGGCACTGGGCCGGACATCTGGCGCGCCAGTGTCCGCGTGTTCGACGCCGCCGTCGAAAAAGCCTACGGCGGGAAAAAGACGATCGCGTGGATGGAAGTCTATGCGGGCGAAAAAAGCTTCAAACAGTTCAGCAGCTGGCTGCCCGACGACACGGTCGAGGCGTTCCGCGAGTACTACGTCGGCATCAAGGGACCGCTGACGACGCCGGTGGGCGGCGGGATCCGGTCGCTGAACGTCGCCCTGCGGCAGCTGCTGGATTTGTATGTCTGCCTCCGCCCCGTGCGCTGGTACAAGGGCGTGCCCTCTCCGGTGAAACACCCTGAGAAGGTCGACATGGTCATCTTCCGCGAGAACACCGAAGACATCTACGCTGGCATCGAGTTCGTCTCGGGATCGCCCGAAGCACAGAAGGTGCTCGACTTCCTCGCGAAAGAATTTCCCAAGGAATTTCGAAAGATTCGCTTCGGCTCAGAGTCCGCGGTCCGGACCTGGCAGGCGCAGCTCGAGGCAACCGGCGCGCCCAACCGCGAACTCGGCATCGAGGTCGGCCTCGGCATGAAGGCCGTCAGCCGGCTCGGAACCGAGCGCCTGGTGAACAGTGCGATCGCGTACGCCGTCCAGAGTGGTCGCAAGAACGTGACGCTGGTCCACAAGGGCAACATCATGAAGTACACCGAGGGCGCCTTCCGCGACTGGGGTTACCAGGTCGCGAAGGACGTCTTCGGCGCGGTGGAGATCGACGGCGGACCGTGGTGCAAGATCCCGGCGGGGAAGCCGGGCGCCGGCCTCGTCATCAAGGACGCGATCGCCGACATCACATTGCAGCAGGTGCTGACGCGGCCGGACGAATTCGACGTCATCGCGACGCTGAACCTGAACGGCGACTATCTCTCTGATGCGCTGGCGGCGCAGGTGGGCGGCATCGGCATCGCGCCGGGCGGCAACATCAACTACGTCACCGGTCACGCCGTCTTCGAAGCGACGCACGGCACCGCGCCGAAATACGCCGATCAGGACAAAGTGAATCCGGGTTCGGTGATTCTCTCCGGCGAGATGATGTTCCGGCACATGGGCTGGGGCGAGGCGGCGGATCTGATCGTCAAGGGGATGGACGGCGCGATCGCCGGCAAACGCGTCACGTACGATTTCGCGCGCCTGATGGAGGGTGCGACGGAACTGAAGACGTCGGAGTTCGCCGACGCCATTATCAAGAGCATGTAGACATCGCGCCAAACGCCTCACCACGGTGGATGGATTTTCCTCCGTTCCGCCGTGTCCCCCGTGGTGGCGAGCTTGAGCGGAACAGCAGGAGACACACATGAATCGCAAAGTCACAGTCGTCGGCGGAGCAGGAAACGTGGGCGCGACGGTCGCGCGCGGCGTCGCGGAGAAACAGCTGGCCGACGTCGTCGTCATCGATATCGCCGACAAGAAAGCCGCCGGTGTGGCGCTCGACATTCTCGAGGCGTGCCCGGTGTACGGATCGGACGCTCGTGTGATGGGATCCGGCGACTACGCCGACAGCGCCAACTCCGACATCGTCGTCGTCACCTCGGGCGTGCCGCGCAAGCCGGGCATGAGCCGCGACGACCTGTTGAACGTGAACTACAAGATCATGCAGCAGGTGACCGAGCAGGTCGTGAAGTACTCGCCCAACTGCATCATCATTCCGGTGTCGAACCCGCTCGACGCGATGGCGCAGGCGGTGTTGAAGTTGTCGAAGTTCCCGCGCGAGCGAGTCATCGGCATGGCGGGCGTGCTCGACTCCGCCCGGATGCGATCGTTCATCGCGAAGGAACTGAACGTGTCGGTGGAGAACATCCACGCGTTCGTCCTCGGCGGCCACGGCGACACGATGGTGCCGCTGCCGCGCTACTCGACAGTCGCCGGTATTCCGATCACGGACCTGTTGAGCAAGGAGGCGATCGACCGGATTTCGGCGCGGACGGCGAAGGGCGGCCTCGAGATCACGGAACTTGTCGGTACGAGCGCCTGGTACGCGCCGGGCGCCTCGGTCGTCGAGATGGTCGAAGCGATCCTGCTCGACAAGAAGAAGATCCTGCCATGCTCGGTGTACCTGCAGGGCGAGTACGGCGTCCACGACACGTTCGTCGGTGTACCGTGCAAGCTGGGCGCGCGCGGGCTCGAACAGATCATCCAGATCACGCTGACGCCGGAGGAAGACGCGGCGTTCAAGAAGTCGGCGGCGTCGGTAAAGGAACTGGTCGACGTTATCGGAGTGTAAATGACTGACTCCATTCTTGTCGTCGTGCATTCGTTCGGAAGCCAACCGGAAGCTGACATGGCCGTCAGCGCGCTCGAGGCGGCCGAGATCGACGCGATGATTCAGTCAGACACCGGCGGTGGCATGCGGCCGAGCATCGCCTGGGCCGGCGTCGGCTTCCAGGTCCTCGTCCGCGAGGAAGACCTCGTGCAGGCGCGCGACGTGCTCGATCTGCCGGCCAAGCCGAGCGCATGAGCGTCGAGGGACGCGTCACCGACTACGACAGCGGTATCGCCGACCGGTTCGATCTTCGGTACAGCCTCTACGGATACGAGGGCGTCCGCGACACGCTGATCAATTTTCTTGGTCCGCAACCGGCTGCCACTCTCGAGGTCGGCTGCGGAACGGGACACTGGCTCGCCGAGATCGCGGCTCGGCTACAGCCGTCTCCATCGAACCAACACCTTCTGATCGCCGGCGTCGAACCAGCGGCGTCGATGCTGGGTCGCGCGCGTGTGGCCGCGCCGTCTGCGCGGCTCGTCCTGGCGCGCGCCGAAGATCTGCCCTGGGACGACGCGACCTTCGATCGCCTCTTCTGCGTCAACGCCCTCCATCATTTCTCCGATCGCCAGAAGTTCTTCGCCGAGGCGCGGCGCGTCCTCAAGCCGGGTGGGGGATTGATGACCGTCGGCAAGGACCCGCACACGGATCGCGACGAGTGGTGGGTGTACGAGTACTTCGAGGAGACGCGGGCGATCGATCGCGAGCGGTTCGCGCGCGTCCGGACGTTACGCGGCGAGTTGGCGCTGGCCGGCTTTGCGTGGACGGAGTCCATGGAGGCCGACCACATCGAGGTGGTGCTGGCGGCGGCGGACGTGCTGGCGAGCGGCGTCGTGGATCCAAAATTCACGTCGCAGCTGACGGTGCTGTCGCCAGAGGAGTTCAGCAGGGGAGTCGACCGGCTGCGCCAGGCGAACGAAGCGGCCGGTGGGGCGTTACAACTCGTCGCCGACTTCCGGCTGTACGCCACCGTCGGCTGGGTGTGAGGCTCGGCTGAGGCCTTCGCCCTACTTGCTCAACCGCGCCATCACATATTCGCGGGTCATGCGCGCGATGTTCGAGATCGGGATCTCCTTCGGGCACACCGCTTCGCATTCGCCCTCGTTCGAGCAGCTGCCGAACCCTTCGCTGTCCGCCTGATCGATCATCGCGGTCACGCGCGTGTACCGCTCCTGCTGACCCTGAGGCAGCAGCGCAAGGTGCGAGATCTTCGCGCTCATGAACAGATGCGCCGACGCGTTCTTGCACGCCGCCACGCACGCGCCGCAACCGATGCACGCGGCCGAATCCATCGCGGCGTCGCACACATCCTTCGGAATCAGGATGTTGTTGGCGTCCTGCGCGCCACCGGCGTTGATCGACACGAATCCGCCGGCGGCGATGATGCGGTCGAATGCGCTGCGGTCCACCACCAGATCTTTGATGACGGGAAAGGCCTTGGCGCGCCAGGGCTCGATCGTCACCGTCTCGCCATCCTTGAACCGCCGCATGTGCAGTTGGCACACCGTCGTCCCGCGGTCCGGCCCGTGCGCGACGCCGTCGATCACCAGACTGCACGTCCCGCAGATGCCTTCACGGCAGTCCGAGTCGAACGCGATCGCGTCCTTGCCCTTGACGATCAATCCCTCGTTGACGACGTCGAGCATCTCGAGGAACGACATGTCGGGCGACACGCTGTCCGCCGTGTAGTCCTCGAGCCGTCCGGGGGCGGTCGTTCCCGCCTGTCGCCAGATCTTCAGATTGAGGCGCATTATTTGTAGCTCCGCTGGGTAGGATGAACTTCGTCGAACGTCAACGGCTCCTTGTGGAGTTCAGGCGCCGCGCCGACGCCTTTGAATTCCCACGCCGCCACGTATGAGTAGTTGTCGTCGTCGCGCATGGCTTCGCCGTCCGGCGTCTGGCTTTCCTCGCGGAAAT
>JAYVMG010000036.1:0-2008 GCA_043759095.1 Acidobacteriota bacterium
ACCGGTGGATTCAATACCTGCGTCACGCCGGCGACGACGGTGGTGACGGTGGGAGGTGCAGCGATGACGCCCGTGACCGGATTCCCCACCATCCAGCGATAGGTGGTCTTCGTCGGGATTTTTCCAACCGCGGTGCTGATGCCGAAGTGCTCGCAGCCGCTGGCCGGATACGCGCCGGCCAATCCGTAGCTCCAGCACTGCTCGCCGGTGACCGGCGGCAGATTGGTCACGCCAAAGCGGCTCGGCGTCCCGGAGGTTCCGCCGCCGGGGGCGTGGATCGGCGTGATGAACTGCTTCGTCACGGCGGTCGGGTCGACGACATTGGCCTGCCATCGCACGTAGACGCCCCAGGGCAGAAGCGGAGCGGCGACCGCATCGCCGTAGGTCGTGATCGACCCGATGCAGTAGCGGATGTAACAGGTCGCACCCGACTGTCCGAATACGCGCGTGATGTCTTGAGGCTGGATGTGTTCGAGCTGGATTTCGAATCCCTCCTTTTCGAACTCAGTGTCGTTCACGGCGTCGAAGTTTGCCAGCGAACCGACGATCGTGGCGTTCTGCGCCCGCGAAGACACCGGCGCGGCGAACAGGCACGCGCCGATCGCGCAGGCGATCACGGCGATCCGGCGGCCGAAAGACATGGAGAAGCGGCTGGCACACATCGTATTGAACCTCTGAGTGATTAGAAAATGAGCGAGGAAAAGCGCTGACGGTGGCTAGAGCACAACGCGCGCCACGATCGCTCCGATCGCCAATCGCCCAGGTTCCGAACGATCGCGTCGATCCGCGATGATCGGTCGCCCCGCGCAGTTTCTCAACACGAAAGCGCATACCGAACATGAAAGGACGTGAGAACTCACCGCCAGTCGACCCAGGACACGGCCTTCACAATTTCCGACGGGTTCGCAAGCGCCGGGCACGCCGTCCAGCTGTCGAGCGGCTCGTTCCCGAAGACGACAAGGCCGCTGTGCTGCGTCACATCTTTATCGCGCACAGGGTCGATGTCGGCGAAGCCGAGACGCCGGCGCAGGAGTTCGCAGTTGGCTTTCGGTCCCGTGAGGAACGTCCACCCGGGCTTGATCTCGTAGTCGTCGCGGTACGCCTTCAGGTCGCTCGGCCGATCTTCCTCCGGCTTGAGCGAGATCGAGTACATGAAGATGTCGCGGCCGACCCGATCCCCGAGCAGGTTCTGGACCTTGCGCAGGTTCGATGTCGCCGGAATGCAGACCCCCTCGCACCGCGTGTAGAAAAAGTTAAAGAGCACGATCTTGCCCTTCACCAAGTCGTCGTAGAACCGCACCTTGCGGTTCTCGTGCGTGACGAGCGTCACGTTCGGGAAGTTGCGGCGGTTCGTGCTCGGCGGAATGACGACGGCCGCGGCGGCCGCAGCGGGACCGACCGACGCCACGGTCGTCGCGAACCCGGCGCCCAGGGTGGTCAGCAACCCTCTACGTGAAATCATGATGCGCTCTCCTGATGGAGAGGCGCACGGCCCCTGGCCGCGCGCCTCCCTCGGTTGTCTACACCGTCGGTGCGGCGTTCGGATCGACCAGGTCCCAGCGGATCATCATCGCGTGATCCTCATGAACCACGTTGTGGCAGTGCATCGGGTACTTCCCGAGCCAGTCGCGGAAGCGGAAGTAGAGCACGGCCGTCTCGCCGCCTCTGAGGAGACAGACGTCCTTCCGGCCCTCATAGGGCAGTGCGAACGGCACGCCGTTGCGCGACAGGATCTGGTGCTCTTCGAAGTGGATATGCACCGGATGCCACCAGCCGCTCCCGCCCTGGAGCGTCCACACCTCGGACGTGTTGCGCAGCACGGACGCGCTCACCACGTTCGCGTCGAAGATCTGCCCGTTGATCACCCACGCGCCGTTGGCGCGCTCGAACTTCCACGAGCGGTTCTGGGCGACGTTCGGCAGATCGACCGGCGGCAGGTCGCGCATCGTCGTGCGTCCGATGGCCCCAAGACTGGCGGCGTTCGGGATCACGCTCTGGTCCGGCACCA
>JAYVMG010000037.1:0-14048 GCA_043759095.1 Acidobacteriota bacterium
TGACCGAGCTGTGGGTCTACGACAATAGCGACGACGCGGCGCCTGAGAAAGGTGTCGCGCCGGAACTGCTGCCGGTCCTCCACATGGCTCGCGGAAGGATCGTGGACGCCTGTGATCTCGCGATCACGCCGGCGTGGGCGAAGCCGATTTTCGCGGCGGCGATCAAAGCGCAGCGCGCGCCGCGGCGATGATCGCGTCTGGCGACGCCGTCAATCCTCCGCCTTGCGCCATCTCGGGCTTGCCGCCGCCACGTCCACCGAACTGTGTGATCAGCGACGCGAGCAGCTGTTGCGCCGAGACGCTGACATCCGCGGAACGGGCGACGACGGCCAGCGCTGGCGAAGACGAGGACACGAGTATGACGAGGTAGCCAGGCCTGGCGGTGATCGCTGACGCCAGTCCCTTCAGGCCGTTGGCGTCGGCGTCGATGGCGCGCGCCACGAGGCGGCACGTGGTGGTCTCCTCGGCGCCGGCCGCGAACTCGTCTGCCTGATACCGCGCCAGTTCGTTCTGTAACGCGACCATCGACCGCTTTTGCGCCTTCGCATCGCCTTGCATGCGCTCGATGACCACGGGCAGTTCTACCGGCAGCACCGAGAGCAGGCGGACGCTCGCGGTCATCGCGTCCCGCAACGTCCGATAGCCGGCGAGCGCGCGGCCGCCGCACAGGAATTCAATCCGCTGGCCGCCCTTGAACCGCTCCCACGCCGCGACCGCAATCACGCCGATGCCGCCGGTTCGCGAGACGTGGGTGCCGCCGCAGGCCGACAGATCGAAATCCGCCACGTCGATCAGGCGCAGTGTGCCGCCGCGCGCCGGCTCTTTGCGCAGCGGCAACAGCGCCGCTTCATCCGCGGTCGCGAAGCGAATCGTGACCGGCCGATCCTCCCAGACAATTCGATTCGCCTCGGCTTCGGCCGCGCCGATTTCATCCGGCGACACCTCGCGGGCGAGATCGATTGTCGAGACCTCGGCGCCGAGGTGAAAACTCATGGTCCGGACGCTGAACAGCGCATCGAAGGCCGCCGACAGCACGTGCTGGCCGGAGTGCTGCTGCATGTGATCGAACCGGCGCGGCCAGTCGATCTCACCGCGGATCGTCTGACCGATCGCAAGACTAAAGTCTTGCGCTACGCCCTCAGCGACATGCGAGATTGTTCCGTCTTCTTCATCGATGACGTCGACGATGCGGAATGGGCCGAGGCGACCGATGTCGAACGGCTGCCCACCGGACGATGGATAGAAGGCGGTGCGATCGAGCGTCAGGACGAGGCGATCGTCGCGACGATCGACGCGCGCGATCGTGGCGTCAAACGACCGGAGATACGGGTCCGTGTAATAGAGGCGGTCGGTCATCAGGTTTCGACGAGCCCTTTTTCATCGGCGACAAGGGTGGACGTGCGCCGGATTCGGACACGGGCAGCTCGAAGAAGAACGTCGCGCCGCCCCACTCGTTGGCGTGATGGCCGATCGTGCCGCCGTACGAATCGACTATGCCGTAACTCACCGACAAGCCGAGGCCGGTACCCTTGCCGACCGGCTTCGTCGTGAAGAACGGCTGGAACAGCTTCGGCTCGTCCTCTGGCGTCACACCCGGACCATTGTCGTGCACTTCGAGCCGCACTCGTTTTCCGGCGTCAGACACGCGAATGAGGATGCGGCCATTCGGGCGCTCTAACGCCTCGAGCGACTGCTGTGCGTTGATGACGAAGTTCAGCGTCACCTGCTCGATCTCGGTGAAATTGGCGTACACCTTCCGCTCGGTCTGCATGTCGACGCTGAGCGCGATCCCCGACGAGTCGAGATCGCGGCGGCGAAGCTGCGTCACTTCCTCGATGACCTCACGGAGGTCGACGAGCGTCGGCGGTCCCGGCTGCTGACTGCTGAACCGCGACAGGTTGCGGATGATCTCGCGCGCGCGGCCGCTCTGTGTTTTCACGAAGGTGATCTCTTCGAGCACCGAGGGCGAGATCCCGCGGTCGCGCTCGAGCAATTCCAGCGTACCGAGGATCGCCTGCAGCGGATTGTTCAGCTCATGCGCAACGCCGGACACCAGCACGCCGACGGCCGCCAGGCGCTCCTGCCGGACAACCTGACGCTGCAGGGATTGCAGCGTCTCGCGCATCTTCCGCTCCTGCTCCACCTGATGATCGAGCGCCGCATGCGTTTCGCGGAGCCTGGCGGCCATCGTGATGAACGATTCCTGCAGGTGCGCCAGCTCGAGGTTCGCCGCCGGGCCCGGCTGTGGCGGCGACAGATTGCCGTCGGCGATTCGCTGCGCCGCGAGCCGAAGCGTGTCCATGCCGTGCGACATGGACGTCGACACGCCGAGCGCGAGCAGCAGGATGGCGAGGACGGCGATGATGACGATCGCCAGGTCGCGCCTGAACAGGGGACCGACTCGCGTCAGCGCCAAGCTCGTGGGAATCCCGACACTCAGCAGCCAGGGCCCGCGATCGACAACGGCGTTTCCGAACGAACGCTCGACATGGTCCATGCCCATCAAGACCTGCGTGCGCGGCACGTCGCGCGGCAGCGTCGGATTCGGACTCGAAAGTTTACCGATATACAGTTCGGCGTCGCGGCTACGCGCCAGCACGCGCCCCGCGCCATCGGACAGCGTCACGACCGATCCTTCCGGAAGCGGGATGTCGCTGAACAGTGTCTGCAGCCGCGTGACGTTGAGGCCCAGACCCAGCACGCCGACGAGCCGGCCTTCGTCGTTGCGAACCGGATAAGACAGCACAACGGTTGGCTGCTTCGAGACCTGACCCAGCATCAGTTCGCTGACCACGGGCTTGCCGGTGGCGACCACCTGGCTGATATACGGCATGGCTGCAGCGGTCACGCGCATCGCGGCCGTGGGCACCGCGGTGCCCTTAAACGCGCCGGCCGTATCGGTGACGACGATGTTGAGGATCAGCGGTTGATCGCGCAGCACGTCGGCAAACAGCGGATCCGCCTGATCCTTGTCGAGCGCGATCACACCGGGGTGTCTGGCGAGCGCGGACGCCATGGAGTCCAGGCCCGTGAGGTACGTGTTGAGATACGCGCCGGCGGTCGCCGCGACCGCTCCCGCTTGTTCGGTCAGTTCCTGGGCGTGCTCGATGCGCGTCAGGTTCGCGGACCACGTCGCCGCGACGACAAACGGCACGAGCAGCGCGCACGTGACCACAAGCACCTGGCGCCGAATCGGTTGGTCTCTGAGGATGCGCAAGGGGATCGCGCGATTCTAGCGCAGGAGGACCGGGTCAGCGACGCCCGCTTCGCGAAACCCCTTGGCGCGCAGCACGCAACTGTCGCACGCGCCACAGGGCCGTCCGTCCGATGACGGATCGTAGCAGCTGTGCGTCAGCCCGTAGTCGAGCCCCAGTTCCATGCCGCGCCGGATGATGTCCGCCTTCCCCAGTGCGAGCAGGGGCGTGTGGACGCGAAAACGAGCGCCCTCGACACCGGCTCGGGTCGCCAGAGCCGCGAGCTGCTCGAACGCGCTGATGAACTCGGGGCGGCAGTCGGGGTATCCGGAATAGTCGAGCGCGTTCACGCCGATGACGATGTCGCGCGCACCGAGCACCTCGGCCCATCCGAGCGCGAGCGAAAGAAAGATCGTGTTGCGCGCGGGGACGTACGTCGACGGGATGTCGCTCGCCTGCAGATCGCGGTCGCGCGGGACCGCTTCGTCTGACGTCAGCGACGATCCGCCGATGGCGCGCAGGTCGGCGTCGAGTTCAAGATGCGTCTCCACGCCAAGCGCGCGTGCGACCGCGCGCGCCGCGTCCACCTCGCGCGCGTGGCGCTGGCCGTAGTGCACGGTCAACGCACACAGCGAAAAGCCGTCGGCTTGCGTGATCGCCGCGGCGGTGTAGGAATCCAGGCCCCCACTGAGAAGGACAACCGCGCGCACCTAGACGCCTCTCGTCGTGGGCGACCAGATGTACTTGTGTAGCTGCAGCTGGAGGCGCGCGGGCAGACGGTCCGCGAGCATCCATTCAGCCAGCACCTTTAGTTCAAGGGCGCCATGCACCGGCGAGATCAGCACGGCGGCAACGTGCGACCCCAGATCGTGGCGCGCGATCACGTCGCGGGCAAACTCGTAGTCCGCACGATCCTGGACGACGAATTTCACTTCATCGTGCGGCGCGAGGCGATCGAGGTTGCTCCAGTCGTTCTTCGAGGCTTCACCGCTGGCGGGGCACTTGACGTCGAGAATCTTGAACACCGCCGCCGGCACGCGGGTCGTCGGGCGATGGCCACCCGTCTCGAGCATCACCGTCCGGCCGCTGGCCAGCAGCCGGTCCATCAGCGGGTAGACATCCTCCTGCAGGAGCGGTTCGCCGCCCGTGATCTCGACAAGCCGTGAGCCGTGCGCCTCGACGGCCGCGACGACCTCGTCCACCGACATCTTGCGCCCCTCGTGGAACGAATACGGCGTATCGCACCAGGAGCATCGAAGGTCGCAGCCGGTGAGCCTGACGAAGACACACAGCCGCCCCGCGTGGGATGACTCTCCCTGAATCGAGTGGAAAATCTCGTTGATCGTCAGCAAGTTCTATTATCTTATCCCCATGGCCAAGCCGACGTTCTATACCAAACCCACTTGAACGACCTGCAAAAATGCCAGAAGTTTTCTGGATACGGCCGGCGTAGAGGTGGAGCAGATCGACATCAACAAGAACCCGCCGACTCGCGCGTTTCTCGAGCGGCACATCGACCCTGAACGCTTCCTCGAGTTCGTCAGCACCCGGAGCCCGGTCTTCAAGGAACGGCCGCTGCCGAGATCGAAAAAGGAAGCGATCGCGTTGATGTTGGAGAACCCCAACCTGATCAAACGTCCCATCGTGATCACCGGCGCCAAGGCCCTCTTTGGCTTCGACAAGGTGCAGTACCGACAACTCTGAAGTCTCAAGTCTGAAGTCTGAAGTCTCAAGTCTGAAGTCTCAAGTCTCAACGATGTCCAACACTCGCATCGGCACGTCCGGCTGGAACTATCCTTCGGGCGAGGGGACGTGGAACGGAATTTTTTATCCGCCCTCACGCCGTCGTCCGAAGGGGTTTGACGAACTCACGTTTTATGCCGAACATTTCAACACCGTCAAGGTGAACTCGACGTTCTACGGTCAGCCGCGCGCCGAGGTGACGCGCGCGTGGGCCGAACGCACGCCACAGACGTTCAAGTTCTCGGTAAAGCTCTACCAGAAATTCACCCACCCGCGGATGTTCACCGCGCGGCTCCGGAGCTCGCGGGCATCGTCACGCCCGCCGTGCCGTCACTCCTTCACGTACGCCTTGCGAATTAGATCACCCCGCTCGAGTCGCGACGGTACATCCTCTCCCGCGATGATGTGGCCGAACACCGTGTAGTGGTTGTTGAGATCGGGACGATTCGCCAGCGTCACGTAGATCTGGCTGTCGGCGAGCGCCGGACTCCCCTGATGCGCCATCGCCACAGCCCCGCGCGTGTGGAGACGCTTTCGGCGAATTTCCGATACCCCGATCGGATGACCACTCGATGCATCCGCCCCGCGGCCCCAATCGGCGTCGCGCGACACGTCGCGCGATTTCGGATCGCCCCACTGCACGAGGAATCCCGGCAGCGCGCGATGCACGCGCTGGCCGTCATAGAAGCCGCGCTTCACCAGCCCGACGATGTGCGCGACCGTCTTCGGCGCCTCGGATGGATACGTCTCGAACTCGAATGTCCCTTTCGACGTTTCGACGACGATGATCGGACCCGCGGGCTGCGCGATTACCGGCACCGGCGCTGCGACCGTCGTCAACATCAGCCACGAAGCCACGAAGACACGAAGAAAGATCCTTCTCTTGGGTTCGTGCCTTCGCGCCTTCGTGGCCAAGCCGATCACTTCCCCACTCGCTCGACCCCGAGTTGCGGGCAGTGTGGCTTGATGATGCAGGCGCCGCAGCGCGGATAGATCGGCCGACACACGTTCTGTCCCCAGGTCACGAGGTACAGGTTGATGTAAGGCCACCACCGCTCGCTCGTGTTCTTGTACAACGCCTGCTCGGTCTCGTCCGGCGTCCGCGTCTGCACCCACCCGAGGCGATTCGAGATCCGGTGCACGTGCGTGTCGACGCAGATGTTCTTCAGACTGCGGAACGACAGAATCAGCACGAGGTTCGCGGTCTTGCGGCCGACGCCGGGCAGCGTCAGCAGCTGCTCCATCGTCGACGGCACGCGGCTGTTGAATTCCTCGACGAGGATCCGGCATGTCTCCTTCACGTGCGTCGCCTTATTGCGGTAGAAGCTGACCGGATAGATCAGTGTGATGAGCTGCTTTTCGGTGAGCTTCGCCATGGTCTTCGGCGTGCGCGCCACGCGGAAGAGCCGCGCCGACGCCGCGGCCGTCACCGCATCCCGCGTCTGCGCCGACAGCATCGTCGCGATCAGTACTTCGAAGGGATCTTCATGGCTGTTCTCGGCAATCTTTTCGACGGCGGGCAGCTCGAGGTCGTCGATCGCGCGCGCGAGTGCGCGCATCACGGCAAGGATGGTCTTCGAAGAAGGCTTAGGCATGCGGGAACCGCCACCGGGATCGGCGACCGGCATCAGCGCTTCCCCTCGTCGGCGCTGCGCCCATCGATGAGTCGCTGCTCACGCTCGATCTCGCGCGTCAGTTCCTGTTCGGTCGGCAGGATTTTCACGTACTCCGCAGCGAAGATCTGGCGACCTTCGCTCAGCACCGAATACTTCGCGATCGCCTTGTTCCTTCTGGAACATAGGATCAGGTCTATCGTCGGGTTATCGCCTTTCGGACGCGCGTTGGCGTCGAACACGCGCACGTAGCTGTCCATCTGGCCGATATCCTGATGCGTCAGCTTGCCCGCCTTAAGATCGATCAGCACGAAGCACTTACATAGAAATCCTCGTCCTCGAAGCGCATGCGCTTCTGCCTGGCTACGAACGAGAAGCCTTTGCCCAGTTCCAGGAGGAAGGCCTGCAAGTTGTCGATGATCGCCTGCTCGACCGCCGATTCACGCAGCGCTGGGTAGTCTTTCAGGTCGGGGAACTCGAGCACATATGGGTCTCGGATGAACTGCTCCGGTTCCACCAATGCCAGCTTTGCGACGGCCTCTTTGCGAACGGGCGCCTTCTTGCGGCTGGCGAGCAGGCGTTCGTAGTAGAGAACGGAGACCCGCCGCTCGAGCTGGCGCGTGGACCAGTGCTGGCCGGCCGCTTCGTGCATGTACCACTCACGGGCGGCGCAATCCTCAACTTGCGCCAACAGGCGGTAGTGACTCCAGCTCAATTCCTCACGGGGCGTGTGGCGAATCGACTCGCCCCCTGAAACGAGACGCACTGCGTCTCGAATCTTGAACATCTGGTAGAACTGCCGCATTTTGCGCAGGTTCGTGACGTCGAATCCGCGGCCGAAATGCGCCGTCAGACGCTGCGACAGGTCGTCCAGCACCGCCTCCCCGTAGGCGGCGCGCTTCCGGCCACCTTGCTCGTGCTCGACGATCAGCCGGCCGACCTGCCAGTACGCGTGCATCATCGCCGTGTTGACCGCGCGAAAGGCCGACGACCGTGCCGACTCCAGCACCGCGCGGACGTCGCGGTACAGCGCGGCGACACCAGGCGAGATAGCCCCGGGCTTCTTCGTCATCAGGCGCCGTCCGTCTCGAACATCAGCCGGTGGAAGTCCTCCTCGAGCAGCTGCACTTTCCATGTGTCATCGGCCGTTTTGAGATTCTCCTCCAACTCGAGTGCCCACGCGATGCCTGCTTCGATCGTCTTCCCGAGGCCAACCTCGTCGGCCTGGATCACACCCTTCGAGAGCGGCGACTCGAGCGCGAACACTGCGGCTTCGATTTGGTGGGGATTGAGATCGACGGACGCGTCGAACAGAACCATCGACAATCGATCCAACCCGCTGCTCGCGCGGCGGGTCAGGTCGTGGGCGAAATACTTGGCGTGATACGCCGTGATGGTCATGGGACCGGCGTGAGCGGCGGACGGCCGGACAGGACCGCGACGACGTTCCCGGCCGCGAGATCCGCCATCGCGGTCCGAGTTTCGGTGGTGCCGCTGGCGAGATGCGGCACGAGGAGCACGTTCTCGAGCGACAGCAGATCGGGATGCACAGTCGGCTCGTTCTCGTACACGTCGAGCGCGGCGCCTGCCAGCAGGTGATGCTGCAACGCCCAGGCGAGCGCGGCTTCTTCCACAACGGGTCCACGTGCGGTGTTGATCAAGTAGGCGGACCGCTTCATGCGCGTGAGTGCTTTCTTGTCGATGAGATGCCGCGTGTCCGGTGTCAGCGGTACGTGCAACGACACGATGTCGGACGTGGTGAGCAGACGATCGAGCGGCATCGGCTCGGCGTCCGGGAAATCGAGCGCGCGCCTCGCGGTGTAGGCGACCGTCATGCCGAACGCCGCCGCACGCGCGGCCACCGCTCGGCCGATTCGGCCAACCCCGACCAGGCCAAGCTGCTTGCCGCGCAGCTCCGACCCGAGCAACAGATCGAGCGCCCAGCCCTTCCACTCGCCACGGCGCACGAGCCGTTCGCCTTCCGACAACCGCCTGGTGATCGCGAGAATCAACGCCCATGTGAAATCGGCCACCGATTCAGTGAGCACGTCCGGCGTGTTGGTGACAATGATGCCGCACGACCTCGCATGCACCACGTCGATGTTGTTGTAACCCACTGCGACGTTCGCGATCACTTTCAGCGTGGGCGCGGCATCGATGATCGTGCGATCGATCGGATCGGTCAGCAGACAGACCAGCGCGTCCTTGCCGGCCACGCGCGCGCGTAGCTCGTCGGCCGGAATCGCCACCTCACCGGTGTACAGATCGACGTCCGCCACCGCGCTGAGCTTCTCGATGACGGAGGATGGAAGTTTTCTGGTAACGAGGACCGACGCTGTACTCACTGGACCTACCTGCCCTACTTGACCCGTCGTACCTGGCGGCTCTCTAGTGTCCGAGCGACTGGCAGAATCCGCAGTGGGTGCAACGGACTGCCGGCTCGATGATGCATGCGCCGTCATCGTCGCCGCCGCGGGAGAGCGGGAGGCGCAAGTGGCTGGCGTGCGTGGTGAACAGCGTCGCGGCGTCAGGCTCGGCGGCGGACGCGCGCGAACCGGCAGACGGCCCCGCGTGCCGCGCAATCGACTGGCGAATCATGGCGCGCAGTTCCTGATCAGTCATCGATGGTGACCGTGTCGATGATGCCGATGATCGCGGCGTCCACCGGCGCGCCCTTCCTGCCGAGCGCCTCGCCGGCCGCGCGCCCTTCGATAACCACCAGCACCTTTTCGTTGACGCCGGCGCCGACGCCGTCAACCGCCAGCAGCGCATGTCCGAGCGGCGTATCGTCGATATTCAGCGGCTGCACGAGCATCAGCTTGGCGCCTTCGAACTTCTTGTGTTTCTGGGTCGACACGACCGTGCCGATCACTTTAGCGATTTGCATTACCCGATGTCCCAATGGTCGACGATGCCGACGATGCCGGCATCAACCGGTGGTTCCGCCGGGTAAAACGGAAAGCTCGCCTCTTTGCCGCGGACGAAGAACACTTCCTCGCCGACGCCGGCGCCGACTGAGTCGACGGCGACGATCGCGCGCCCGGCCGGCTGGCGGTCCGGCGTGAGCGGCTGAACGATGAGCAGTTTGATCCCGGTCAGCTTCTCGTCCTTGTGGGTCATCACGACGTCGCCGATGACGCGCGCGAGTTGCATCGATTACTCGTGGATGTCCACCGCGTCGATGATGCCGACAATCGCGGCGTCGACCGGGCAGTCCTTCAGGCCGGCCGCCATGCGCGCCGAGCTGCCGCTGACAATCAGCACGGTCTCGCCGACACCGGCGTCCACCGTGTCGATCGCGACCAGGTAGTTGCCTTCGGCCTTTCCACGGGGATCGATCGGGCGGACAACGAGCAGCTTGCTGCTGACGAGGCGTGGATCCTTGCGGGTGGCGACAACCGTCCCCACAATCTTCGCGAGAAGCATCCGGCCTTACGCTTTCGCCGAGGTCGCTTTTCCGATCGGGAGCACTTCTTCGAGGCTGGCGTGCGGCCGCGGGATCACATGCACCGACACGAGCTCACCGACGCGACGCGCCGCGGCAGCGCCCGCATCCGTCGCCGCCTTGACGGCCGCCACATCGCCGCGCACCATCGCCGTCACATATCCGGCGCCGATTTTTTCCCAGCCGACGAGCGTGACCTTCGCGGCTTTCACCATCGCGTCGGCCGCCTCGATCATGGCCACCAGACCCTTGGTTTCGATCATTCCTAACGCCTCACCCATGACTGTCTCCTCGAAGGGCTACCCTACGCCCTACTAACGTAAGCTCCTGATCGCTTCCTCTATCAGTGCCGAAAGCTCCCGGTATGTTAGCCGAATTTCTCCCTCGCCACCCGCCTCCGCCAGAGGCTTCGGCGAGGCCTCGCCATAGCTCGCGCGTAGTTGCTGCGCGAGCGACGGCGGGTTGCTCGCCGCTGCCTGCCTGACGAGCTCCGGCACGAGCCGCCGGCCGCCGCCGGCGGGCGCCTGGACGATCTGGCACGACTCGTCTTCCGCCGTCTCGGCACAAATCGGCGCCGGCGCCTTGATGCCGTAGGCGCCGCGCAGGTCCTGCAACCGCGTCACCTCCTCGCGCGAGAGAAGGTTTTCCCGGCCGAGCATGCGCGCGACGAGGCTGATCTTCGCGAAGTGCTCGATCGTCTCCATCTTGTAGTACGCACCGAAGAGATCCGCACCGACGGTCAGCGCGCCGTGGTTGGCGAGCAGCATGCCGTCATGCGCGCGGATGTACTTGCGGACCGCTTCCGGCAGTTCCTTCGTGGACGGCGTCGCGTACTCGGCGATGGGAATGCTGCCGAGCGTCGTGAGCACTTCCGCGAGCACCGCGCGATCGAGGGGAATCCCGGCGACCGCGAAGCCGGTTGCGGTTGGCGGATGCGCATGCACGACCGCCTGAACGTCGGACCGCTGCCTGTACACCTCGAGATGCATCAGCGTCTCTGACGAGGGATCGCGATCGCCCTGTAATTTATTGCCCTCGAGATCGGTGATGCACATCATGTCCGGCGTCATGAACCCTTTGCACACGCTTTTCGGGGTCATGAGCAGGCGATCGGGTCCGAGCCTGACGCTGATGTTGCCGTCGTTGGACGCGGTGTAGCCGCGGGCGTACATGCGTCGACCGACTTCAACGATGTCGGCGCGGAGGGAGGATTCGGTGCTCATGCTCGCGCCCGGAATTTATCGCGGCAGGTGCTGGAGCAGAAGAACAGCTGTGCACGGCCGTCGCCGAGCGTCAGCGCCTGATCGGGGAGGACGAACGTGCCGCACACCGGATCGCGCACCATCTGTACGCCGCGCGTCGGCACCTGGCCATCCGGCCGCTTGCCGCTCACGCCTTCGAGAATGCCGTCGACGAGGCGCCAGAACGCACGCGCCACGACGACCGCAAGCACAAGGAACAGCGCAAGACGCGACAACATCAGGCGCCGGGTTTCCGCGCCACGCCCTGCACACCCGAATGCGCCGATGTCAGGCTATCGAGCGCGCGCTTCGCGGCCTGGCCCTCGGGGCCGTCAGGCGCGATCGCAATCACCTGTTTCCACGCCGCGCCGGCGCCGTCGAGATCCTGCTTACCGAACGCCTTCACGATGCCCACGTTCAGCAGGGTCTTCACGTGCTTCGAGTCGAGCGCGAGGGATCGATCGAACTGCTCCAGCGCCTTGTCGGGCTGGTTCGAGTAGTAGTACGACACGCCGAGATCGGTGCTGACGTTGACATCCTTGGGCGACAACTTCACGGCCGCGCCGTACCATTTGATCGCCTCGTCGTACCGTTCGGCGTCGAAATAGAGATTACCGAGCTGCGTGCGCGGCGTCGCGTTCGTCGTTTCGCGTTCGGCGACGGTCTTGAGCGCGTTCACCTGCGTCTCGTCGATGACCGCGGCGCGCGCCGTCGACCCGCCCCCGGCAGAGCCCTGCTGCGCGATGGGCGCGGCGGCCGCAGCTGGCGGCCGAGCCACGGCCTGCTGCGATCCGATGACCCAGCCGGCGATGAGACCAAAGAGCACACCGGCAATGCCGAAAGCAACTGCGTCAGATTTCATAGTGTTCAAAGCGCTCGACCACGGAGGACACAGCGGACACGGCGACAAGAACCACTGTTGCCTCCGATCATATCGCAGCGTCGCTCCGGCCGGCGAGCACCTGCAGGTACTCGTGTACGACGGTCGAGAGGCCCGCGAACAGCGCGCGCGACATGATCGCGTGGCCGATCGAGACCTCGTCGAGAAACGGCAGGTCGCGGAACATCGCGAGGTTGGCCAGGTCCAGATCGTGACCGGCGTTGACGCCGAGCCCAAGCGCGTGGGCGAGGGTCGCCGCATCCGCGTACACCGCGAACGAGTGGCGGCCGGCGTCCGGTCCGCGCTCGAATGCCCGCGCAAACGGCTCGGTGTACAACTCGACGCGGTCCGCACCGACCGATGCCGCCCAGCGAATCGGATCGGGCAACGCGTCGACAAACAGGCTGACGCGCACGCCTGCCGCGTGCAGCCGGCGGATCGTCTCCGGCAGCACATCCGCTTCGGGCCCGAGCCTCCACCCGGCCTGGCTCGTCACCTCACCTGGCGCAACAGGCACTAGCGTGCATTGATCGGGGCGCACCTCCTCGACCAGCGCGATCAGCTCGGAACGCGGATCCCCTTCGATGTTGTATTCGATCGCGCGCGGACGACCGCGCAACGTCTGGGCGATCGCGCGCACGTCCTCTGGTGTGATGTGGCGCCGATCGGCGCGCGGATGCACGGTGATGCCAGGCGCACCGGCCGCCATGCACACCTCGACCGCCTCAATCAGATCCGGCTCGCGACCACCGCGCGCATTGCGCAGCGTCGCCACCTTGTTGACGTTCACGCTTAACCTGATCATGGCAGGGCTCAGGGTTCAGGGCTCAGGGCTAGGCCGGAGTCGCAAGCCCTCAGCCCTCTGCCCTTAGCCCTATCCGATATGTTTTTTGACAGCATCCACAATTTCCTGCGCCCAGCCGCGGATCTCATCCTGATGCTGGCCTTCGAGCATCACGCGGAGCAACGGCTCCGTGCCCGAGTAGCGGACCAGTAACCGGCCCTGCCCAGCCAGACGCGCTTCGACGCGTGCGATGGCGTCCGCCACCGCGGGAACGCTGCGCAGTTCCACTTTTTCGCGCACGCGCACGTTGAGCAACACCTGCGGGTATGTGGTGAGATCAGACGCGAGATCGGCCAGCGTGCGTCCGCTGAGCGCAACCGTACGCAGGACGTTGAGTGCGGTGCATAGGCCATCGCCGGTGAACAGATACTCCGAGAAGATGATATGCCCGGACTGCTCCCCGCCGAGCGCGAGGTTCCGGTTCAGCATCTCCTCCATCACATACTTGTCGCCGACCGCGGTCCGCACGAGCGCGATGCCGAGCGACGTCAGCGCGATCTCGAGGCCGATGTTGCTCATCACGGTCGCGACGATCGCGTCGCCTTTCAGCCGCCCCTCGCGCTTGAGCTGATGGCCGCACATCAGCAGGACGGCGTCGCCGTCGATGATGTGCCCGCGGTGATCGACAAAGATGGCGCGATCGCCGTCACCGTCGAAGGCGACCCCCATCGCGCAGCCGCGCTCCACCACCGTCTGCGCGAGCAACTCCGGATGCGTCGATCCACACGCCAGATTGATATTGCGGCCGTCCGGGCGATTGCCGATCACGATGGTGTCGAAGCCCAGACTGTTGAACAACTCCGGCGCCGCCGTCGTCGTCGCGCCGTTGGCACAGTCGAGCACGATCGGAAATCGCTCGATCGTCGCCGCCTCAGGAAACACCGCGCGCAGGTGATCGAGGTAGGCGTCGATGAGATCGGCGCGGGGCACCTCGCCGGCGTCGCCGCCTCGCGCGCTCCACGATGTGTCGGCCACGATGGCTTCGACTTCGCGCTCGACGCGCTCGGTGAATTTTTCGCCTTTGCCAGAAAAGACTTTGATGCCGTTGTCTTCGTACGGATTGTGCGACGCGGAAATGACGACGCCCG
>JAYVMG010000038.1:0-5369 GCA_043759095.1 Acidobacteriota bacterium
TGACGTCGCGCGTCGGCGCCTGGTGACGCAGGGCGGCCACGGTCCGCGCGGCGAGGTCGCTGAGATCAACCGGCGTCCGTTTCATCTCCGCGCGAGAAACCTTGGAAAGCGCGAGCATGTCGTCAATCAGGTGGCTCATGCGCAGCGTGGCCGCTCGAATGCGATCCAGGTGCCGGCGTGCGTCCTCAGGCAGCGCCGGCCCGGCGTCTTCCACGAGCGCTTGGCTGAAGCCGTCGATGCTGCGCAGCGGGGCGCGCAGATCGTGCGAGACCGAATAGGCAAAGGCTTCCAGCTCCAAGTTTGCTGACATCAGTTGTGTGGCGCGACGCTCGAGCGCCTCGTTGAGACGCCTCACTTCTTCCTCGTTGCGCCGGCGCTCGGTGAGGTCGCGCGTGACCTTACCGAACCCTTGCAGTACGCCGGTTTCGTCGCGGAGCGCCGTGATCACGACGTTCGCCAAAAACGTCGACCCATCCTTGCGCACGCGCCAGCCCTCGTCCTCGAACCGTCCAGCGGCCGACGCGCTCCCCAGCGCACGCTCCGGTGTGCCACTGTCGATCTCTTCGCGCGGATAGAAACGAGAAAAGTGCTGGCCCACGATCTCGCGCGCCTGGTATCCTTTGATTCGCTCGGCGCCAGCATTCCAACTCAACACAAGCCCGGTGGGGTCGAGAATCAGAATGGCGTCATCCGCGCTCTCGACCAGTTGCCGGAAGCGTTCTTCGCTGAGCTGCAGTTCGTGTTCGCGCCGCGTGAGGCGGACGACTTCGGTGACGTCCTCGACACGATGAATGATGTAGGCGAGCGTGCCGTCTGGCCTGAGCACCGGCGAGTTGACCGGGCTCCAGAACCGCTCTTCGAACCCACCGCCCTCGGAGGCTGGCCGGCGAATGTCGTACTTCTGCACGGCCATGGTGTCGGCGACATGCTGCTGAATGACCCGATCGAGCGAGGCCTGAAGATTGCGTACCCCCGTGGCCGCGGGATCCTCAGGGTTGGCGGGAAAGACCTCGAAGAGATGACGCCCCAGGATGACCTCGCGCTCGGTCATCGTCGCACGCAAATAGGCGTCGCTGACGGCCACAATGTGCAGCTCGCGCGTTAGGACGAGGTACATGCGGGGAACCGACTCGAAGAGAAGCCGAAAATCCTCGGCGGCGAGGCCGGTCACGGTAAGCCACGCGTGTTCTGCCCCTGGATCCATCGTGCGATGTCCACGGCGGGTGCGGGTCTACTGATGAAGTATCCCTGGGCCTTGTCGCAGCCGAGCGCGAGCAGCCGGTCGAGGACCGCTTGGTCTTCGACCCCTTCCGCAATCACCGTCAACCGCAGATTGTGGGCCAAATCGATGATCGAGCGGACCAGGGCATCGTCTTCACCGCTCGCCAGTCCCATGACGAAGGACCTGTCGATCTTGAGCTCGTCGATCGGCAGCCGCTGTAGATAACTCAGCGACGAATAGCCGGTCCCAAAATCGTCCAGCACGAGACGAACACCCATCTGATGCAAGTCGGTCAGACAGCGGACTGACCGTTCCGCGTCCGACATGATGAAGTTCTCCGTGATTTCCAGCGCCAGCGACGACGGGCTTGCACCGGCTTTTCCGAGGAGCTGCCGAATCCGGTCGGAGAAGGACGTGTCGTACAGGCTCCTTGGAGAAAGATTGACGGCGATCGTGAGCGGCATGGGCTGTGCCGCTTCCGGCCAATCCGCGAGCGCCCGCTCGACGGCAAAGACGGTGAGCGGATTGATCAGGCCCGTGTGCTCCGCCAACTGGATGAAATCTTTGGGCAGTAGGCGTCCGTGATTCGGGCGGTCCCATCGCAGCAACCCCTCGACGCCGGTGACGATACCGGTCCGGAGGTGGAGCACCGGTTGATAATCGAGGACAAATTGCTGCAGGTCGATGCCGTCGCGCAGCGCCGTCGTGAGGGCCAGCCGTTGGTCGCCGAGTCGATCACGATCGGCCGCGTACACCGCATAGCCTGAGCGGTCGGTTTTGGCCTGGTACATGGCGACGTCGGCCCGTTGTAACAGTTCTACGCCGTTTGCGGCGTGCATGGGAACGCCGGCAATCCCGATGCTGGCGTGGACCACAAGTGGTCGGCCGTCAATCACGCACGGCTGTTCGAGGACGTCCAACACTTTTCGGGCCGCCAATTCTGCGCCGCCGAGATCCGCGAGCGGCAGCAGGATCGCGAACTCATCGCCGCCCAAGCGCGCGACGGTGTCGGATTTGCGGAGTGTGCCGCGTAGCCTAGCTGCCACGTGTTGGAGGACGCGGTCGCCGGCGTGATGACCTAACGCATCGTTGATGTCTTTGAATCCGTCCAGATCAAGGACCAGCAGCATCAACGTTTTCTTCTCGCGACGCGACGTCAAGATGGCGTGGTGCATCCGATCCTGCAACAGGGCTCGGTTCGGCAGGTCGGTGAGTGGATCGTGGTAGGCGAGGTGCGCGACGCGTTCGTGCGCGGTCGTGCGCTCGCGGCGCACGACCGCTTCGCGGAGCTCGCGCTCGACCGCCGGTGCGAGTCGTGCGAGATGCCCCTTCATGATGTAGTCGTGTGCGCCGCTTTTCATCGCAGAGACGGCCGTGTCCTCGCCAATCGTCCCCGACACGAAAATGAACGGCAGATCGAGGTCGTGTTTGCGAATGATCGAGAGCGCCTTCGTTCCGCTGAAGGCGGGCATCGTGTAATCGGCAATGGCGAGGTCCCACTCACAATCATCAAGGGCCTGCCGCAATGCCTCGGCGGTGTCCACCCGCTTCGCGAACACGTCGTAGCCGGCGCGCGTGAGCGTGCGCGTAACGAGGACGGCATCATCCTCGGAATCCTCGATCAGCAGAAGCCTCAGCGGCAACATGGCGACCGGATCGCGATCTGCGTGGCGGGTCAGAGTCGTTCCAACCTGCACACGCCTGCAGACCCACGCGGTGAGATAGCGCAAGATGCGTGCCTGTCGCCCGTGGTCACGAATGGTTCAGCTATTTTCGGTTAAGTATGAGACGGCGGACAGGTGCATGGTCATCGATGCGTACTATTGCAGGACACAGATTACAGAACCGTGGTTACACCGCTGACAGTCGAACAAAATGTGAAGCATCGCGTCGTGAGCGCCTGAACCGTACCGAGTTTGTCGGAGGGCCCATTCGCACGAAGTCCGCGAGTTGAAGCGCGCGAATGAGATCTTGCGCAATGCGCCCGCGTATTTTGCCCAGGCGGCGCCGCGTCGATGCGGGTTTCGCGTCGACCATCCCCTGGTCAGAGACGCGGCGTCGAATTCACGCGGCGGCCCAGCGTGGCCCTCGAACATGAGTACCTCGACAAGGCGTTAGAAGACGCAGAATCCGCCGCCAGGTGGTACGCCGAACGAAGCGAGGCTGCGCGTGGCCTGCTTGCGATCACGGCACCCATCGATATCTGCTACGACGTTACCCGTTCAGCGTCATCTATCGAATCGAAGCTCGCCGCATTCTCGTCGTCGCAGTGGCTCACGGTCATCGTCGACCGGGCTACTGGCGACCGCGGCTCCAGGCGCCTCGCTAACCGAGGCGTGCTTAAGGGGCCAGACGATAACTCGGGCGGATGAGCGGACTAGAATCGCCAAAATGAGAACGATATCTGGACGCGTGGTCGCTGGGAAGATTCTCGTCGAAGGGGAGCCCCGGCTCGACCCTGAGGAGACCTCATTCCGGCCGAGAAGGTTTTGCGCTCCCTTTGGCTGGTGGCGAGCGATCCGAACTGCAAAGGCGAGTAACAACCCATGAAAGTACGACGCGTCACGACGGGGCACAGCGCTGAGGGAAAAGCGGTGGTCGCCAGCGACACAGCAGTGGATGGCATCGCACTGACGCAGCTGCCGGGTGCTGAATTCCACCGCCTGTGGGGCGCAGATCGCCCTCCGCAATTTCCCGATGACGGCGCGCAGCCCTCGGGGCCGCGCTACTTCCCGCCACTGGGCGGATTCCGCTTCATGATGTTCACGGTCGCACCGCACTCGACATCGCGCCGGGCCGCGGCGGATCGCCAGGTGCTGGCTGCCGAGATGGAGGCCAGCCTTCCCGGTCTCGCGTCGCACATGGAACCGAAACATCCCGGCATGCACACCACCGACACGATCGACTTCGAGTACATCATCGAGGGCGATGTCTGGCTGGATCTGGATGACGGCGCCGCGGTTCATCTGTATGCCGGCGACACGGTCGTGCAAAACGGCACGCGGCATCGCTGGCGCAACGAGTCCGCCGAGCCGTGCCGTATCGTCGTGTTCATGCTCGGGACGCCGCGGGATCCATCGGGCATCGACGTCGCACGAGCGTCGAAGTAGCCGCATCGCAAGACTAAAGTCTTACGCCACAACTAAAGTCTTGCGCTACAACTAAAGTCTTGCGCTACAAATGCGCGTGCTAACATCCGTCTGTTATGGCTGATCACCTGAATTTCTACATCGGCGGCGCCTGGGTTCCTCCCGCGAAGCCCGCGACGCGCGACGTCATCAACCCGGCGACCGAGCAGTCCATCGGCAAAATCTCGATGGGCAGCGCTGAAGACGTGGACCGCGCTGTCAAAGCCGCGCGCAAGGCGTTCGAGACGTACTCGCGCACCACGCGCGAAGAACGCATCGCGCTCCTCGAAAACATCGTCAAGGTCTACAAGACGAAGCACGAGGAGATGGCCAAGACGATTTCGACCGAGATGGGCGCGCCGATCTGGTTGTCGCAAGCTGCGCAGGCTGCGACCGGACTCGGACATTTCGCGCAGGCGATCGAGGTGTTGAAGACCTACGCGTTCGAAGAGACTCGGGGCAAGACGATGATCGTGCGCGAGCCGGTCGGCGTCTGCGGACTGATCACGCCGTGGAACTGGCCGATCAACCAAATTGTCTGCAAGGTTATCCCTGCCATCGCCGCCGGTTGCACTATGGTGCTCAAGCCCAGCGAGATTGCGCCGCTGTCCGCGCTGATTTTTGCCGAAGTGCTGCATGAAGCTGGCGTTCCCGCCGGCGTGTTTAATCTGGTCAATGGCGACGGGCCCAACGTTGGCGCCGCCATATCTTCGCATCCGTTGATCGACATGGTTTCGTTCACCGGCTCCACCCGCGCCGGTGCGGAAGTTGCCAAGGCCGCCGCGCCCACCGTAAAGCGCGTGGCTCAGGAACTGGGCGGAAACTCGCCAAACATCCTGCTCGATGATGCCGATCTCAAAACCGCCGTGCACTATTCTGTGACTTTTTGTTTCTCGAATTCCGGCCAGTCCTGCAATTCACCGCAGCGGCTGCTGGTTCCGCATAAATTGATGAGCACTGTGAAGGCCATGGCGCTTGAGGTTGGCTTAAGCCAGAAATTGGGCGCGCCGCTAGATGAG
>JAYVMG010000039.1:0-5367 GCA_043759095.1 Acidobacteriota bacterium
AGCTGCTCGCGGACGGGCCGCACCAGAATCGGACTCAACGAGCGCCTCCAAATGGTTGGATAAGCACGATCAAACGCCGAATCTTAGCATGATTCAGTCAAGCTCGGCGCGGCGGCGTCACAACGATGTTGCGCCACGTCGGTTACAATACCTTGAGTGTCTGCCATCCTGACCGAACAAACGTCGTCGAAGATCCTCATCGTTGACGACGATGAAGGGGTGACGCAAACGTTTGCACGTATGCTGCGACTTGAAGGCTATCAGGTTCGGACGGCCATGAGCGCGGAAAAAGGGCTCATCGAGGCCGAAGAAAACCACCCGGACGCGATCATTCTGGATCTGCGCATGCCGCTGGTCGACGGCCTTGGATTCCTGCGGCGCCTCCGCTCGCACGACGACCAGCGCGCGACGCCCGTGGCCATCGTCACCGGCGACTACTTCCTCGAAGATGCCGTCTCGAACGAACTCCAGGCACTGGGCGCGGAACTGCGGTTCAAGCCGCTGTGGCTCGAAGACCTCGTCGGACTCGCGCGCAACCTCCTCAAGGTGACCCACTGACCGACCCGGGTAGCAGCCGATTTCTGAAGGCCTGCCGCAGGCAACCGGTCGACGCCACGCCAGTCTGGTTCATGCGCCAGGCGGGCCGCTACATGAGCGAGTACCGGAGTCTGCGCGAGCGCTATTCGCTGCTCGAGCTGTGCCGGACCCCTGACCTGGCCACCGAAGTCACGCTGCAACCGGTCCGCAAGATCGAGGTCGATGCGGCCATCCTTTTCTCCGATCTGCTGCTTCCACTCGAGCCGATGGGCATCGCGTTCGATTTCATCAAGGGCGAGGGACCCGCGATCGAACACCCGCTGCGCACCGAAGCCGACCTCGATCGCACACGGAAGTTCGAGCCGCGCGAAGAGTTGGGTTATGTCCTGCAGGCGATCACCCAAATCAAGGGCGCACTAGGCGACCTCGTCCCGCTGATTGGCTTTGCCGGCGCGCCGTTCACGCTGGCGTCGTATGCGATCGAGGGCGGTCACTCGAACAACTTCGCGCACACCAAGTCGTTGATGTACGGCTCCCCCGCCGCATGGCACCGCTTCTGCGATCTGATCGCCGACATCATCGGCGACTACCTCGTCGCGCAGGTCGAAGCCGGCGTCGATTGCGTGCAGGTGTTCGACTCGTGGGTCGGCGCGTTGAACGCCGCCGACTACCGGGAGTTCATCCTGCCGCACACGAAGAAGATCTTCGATCGCGTGGCGCCGCTGGGCGTCCCGACAATTCACTTCGGCGTCGGCACGGGATCCATTCTCGGGGAGCTGCGCGAGGCCGGTGGCGACGTGATCGGCGCGGACTGGCGTACGCCGCTCGATGACGCCTGGGCGCGCATCGGTCCCGACCGCGGCATCCAGGGCAATCTCGATCCGACGCTGCTGCTGGGACCGGTCGAACGCATGTTCACCGCGACCGACGACATCCTCGCGCGCGCCGCCGGACGCCCGGGTCACATCTTCAACCTCGGTCACGGCATCCTGCCGTCAACTCCGATCGAGCACGTGCAGGAGCTCGCGCACTACGTGCATCAGACGACGCGAGCATGATCGGGTTCAAGCTTCAGGGTTCAAGGTTCAGGGTTCGCTCAGGGTTCTGACCATGGCTCGAGTCGGTGTTCTCCTGTTAGCGCACGGCACGCCGTCCTCGCTGGACGAGATGCCGGCGTATCTGACCCTGGTGCGTGGCGGACGCCCACCGTCAGACGAGCTCGTGCACGAGATGCGCGAGAACTACGGCGCGATCGGCGGACGCTCACCGCTCACCGACATCACTCAAGCCCAGGCGGAGGCGCTGCGCGCGCGGCTCGGGCCGGACATCCCCGTCGCCGTCGGCATGCGCAACTGGAAGCCGTTCATCAAGGACGCGATGGCCGAACTGGCGGCCGGCGGCGTCACGCGCGTCATCGGCATCCCGATGGCGCCGCAGTTCTCGACGCTGAGCGTCAAGAAATACATCGAGGCGGCGACCGCGGCGCTGCCCGACGGCATGCAGTTCGAGAGTGTGCAATCGTTCCATCTCCACCCGCTGCTCATCGACGCCTTCGCCGACCGCGTGCGCGCCGCGCAGCCGAAACCCGACGAGCGCGTGATCTTCACGGCCCATGCGCTGCCGGTCCGCGTGATCGAGTCGGGCGATCCCTACGCGGACGAAGTTGCGGCCACCGCGCGCGCCGTCGCCGAGTGCGCCGGCATCGCGACCTACGATCAGGCCTTCCAGAGCGCGGGACGCACGCCCGAACCGTGGATCGGCCCAGAACTCTCGACGGTGATCGACGATCGCTCCGTCAACACCCGCAAGTTTCTGGTCGTGCCGATCGGCTTCGTCTGCGATCACACGGAGATCCTGTTCGACATTGATGTCCAGGCCGCGCAGGTCGCGCGCGAGTTCTCGACGACGCTCCGGCGGACGGAGTCGCTGAACACGTCACCGCGGTTCATCGCCACGCTCGAGGATCTCGTCCGCACACGATTATGACCGGCCACCGCATCTCGCCACCACAGAGGACACGGCGGACGCGGAGAATAGGAATGGTTTTGCCCACTGTGTCCCCAGTGTCCGCCGTGGTGAAGCGTTCCGTTGGCCGTTGACGTCGTCGTGGTCGGGGGCGGTATCGCGGGTCTCGCAACCGCGTACGAACTCTCGCAGCGCGGCGTTTCGTTCGTTGTGCTCGAACGCGCGCCGCGCGCGGGTGGGGTCATCCTCAGCGAGGAGGTCGAGGGGTTCACGATCGACGGCGGCCCCGATTCGCTGCTGATACAAAAACCGGAAGCGATCGCGCTCTGCAAGGACATCGGTCTCGGCGATCGACTCGTCTCGACTCTGCCTCCGCGCATGGCCTACATCCTGCGTGGCGGGCGGCTGCACGCGCTGCCGGCAGCGTCCGTGCTCGGCATCCCGACCCGTTTCGGGCCGTTTCTCCGCACGACACTGTTTTCCTGGGCCGGCAAGATCCGGATGGGCCGCGAGCTGTTCATCGCGCCGCGACTCGACGCCGCGGATGAGTCGATCGGGGCATTCATGACGCGGCGGTTCGGACAGGAAGCGACGACCTACCTGGCGGAACCGCTGCTGGCGGGCATCCACGCCGGCGACGTCGATCGATTGTCCATCCGCGCGCTGTTTCCAAGACTCGCGGACGCGGAACGCAAGCACGGCAGTCTGCTGAAGGCGTTTCGCCCAATAGGCAATCCAATCCGCAATCCGCAATCCGCCATCCACACTACGGAGGGCGCGTTCAAGTCCTTGCCGGGCGGACTGAGTGAAATGGTGACCGCCCTGGTGACCGCTCTCGGCGACGGCGCCGTGCGAACGAACACCGGCGTCAACGCGATCACAGGCGAAGGACCGTTCGTCGTGCGGACGGCCGCAGGAGAGGCCATCGACGCCCGCGCCGTCGTGATCGCCACGCCGGCGTACGCGACCAGCGTGCTGATGCGCGAACGCGACGCCGAGCTGGCGCGCCTGGCGGGTGAGATTCCGTACGCGTCTGCGGCCACCGTGGCGCTGGCGTTCAAGCGCCGGCACGTCAGCCACCCGATGACCGGGTCCGGTTTCGTGGCGCCGCGCGTCGAGAACACCGGCCTCCTTGCGGCGTCGTGGCTGTCGTCGAAATGGCCGAACCGCGCGCCGGAGAATCGGGCGCTGCTGCGCACGTTCATCGGCGGCGCACGCGATCCCAAGGCGCTCGAGCGCTCGGACGCGGAACTGGTCGAGCTCTCGATGGCGGCGCTGCGCCCCCTGATGGGCATCAGCGGAGGTCCGCTGTTCTCGCGCGTGTACCGGTGGGAACGCGCCAACGCGCAGCACGAGGTCGGTCATCTCGAACGCATGGCGGCGATCGAACGCGCGCTCGCGCACCATCCCGGGTTGTTCATCACCGGCAGCGGCTTCCGCGGCGTCGGCATACCCGACTGCGTCGCGGACGGCCGCAACACAGGAACAGCGGCCGCAGCGTTTCTACAGTTAGAACTGGGAAGTTAGAATTGAGAACTGGAACTTTTGAACTTCCATTTCTAAGTTCCAAGTTCTAAATTCTAAATTTATGAAGGCTGTCCATATCATCGGCGTTCCGTTGGACCTCGGCGGCGGCCGCCGCGGCGTGGACATGGGACCGTCTGCACTGCGCATCGCGGGGATCGGCGAACAGATCGCGGCGCTGGGGTACAAGGTTGTCGACAAGGGCGACCTCGCCACGCCAATTCCCGAGACGCAGGACCTGCGCGACGCGCACAAGAAGTACATCCGCGACATCGCGAAGATCTGCCAGAAGGTGTACCAGTCGTCGCTGGCGTCACTCGACGAGGGCGCGATGCCGCTCGTGCTTGGCGGCGATCACAGCATCGGCGCCGGCTCGGTCGCGGCCGCCGCGGAGTGGGCGCGGCGGACAAAGAACCTTCCGATCGGGCTGTTGTGGGTGGATGCGCACGGCGACATGAACACGCCGGCGACCTCGCTCTCCGGCAACGTCCACGGTATGCCGCTGGCGGCGCTGCTCGGTTCGGAACCGTTCGAGCTCTCGAAGATCGGCACGTTCTCGCCGAAAGCGCTGCCCGCGCACACGGTGCTCGTCGGCATCCGGAATCTCGACGAGCGCGAGAAGATTGCCGTCCGCGATTCAGGCGTTCACGTGTTCACGATGAAGGACATCGATCGTCAGGGCATCGCTTCCATCGTCGAGCAGGCGGTGCAGTTGGCGGGCGCCGGGACGGCGGGCATTCACGTGTCGTTCGACATTGACGTCTGCGATCCGTTGATTGCGCCAGGCGTCGGCACACCCGTGAAGGGCGGGCTGAACTACCGCGAGGCGCACATGGTGATGGAAATCGTCGCGGACTCGGGGCTGCTGACGTCGCTCGATTTGGTGGAGGTGAACCCGACGCTTGACGTGCGGAACGCGACGGCGCAACTCGGGGCCGAGCTGGTGCTGTCGGCGTTAGGAATGAAGATTCTGTGAGCCGGACTCCGCCATCATCTCTTCGAGCGTCTCGACGAGCAGGACGAGCGAGTACGGTTTCTCGATCAGGCGCGTACGCGGGCGCAAGCGCTCGAGTTCGGCCGACTCGGACGGCACGCCCGAGAAGATGATCACCGGCACATCGGCCGGCGTGGCGACGACGACGTCGCGCCCGGAGCCGCGGCGGAGGCGCAGGTCGATCACCGCGGCGACGAGGCGGTGTTTCTTCAGCATGTCGAGGCCTTCGTCGGACGTTTCCGCGGTGACGACGGCGAAGCCGTGCATCTCGAGGAACTTCACCAGAGGCCGGCGGACGGAGACATCATCTTCGACCACCAGCACGAGGCGCGCGGCATCTTGGGTCA
>JAYVMG010000040.1:0-5363 GCA_043759095.1 Acidobacteriota bacterium
GGCGTGTCGCTGGCGTTCTTCGCCGAGTTCGTCGCCGTCAACGCGTACGCGTTCAGTCATTTTTGCGGTGCGCGCGACATCATCGCGTTGATCGCGCGCCTCACCGCCACGGCCGCAGCGGTCGTCCTGGTGGCGCTGGCGGTCGAGCACGTCGTGCCAGCCGGTCCACCCGTGGTCGCGTGGTTCGGCGGCTGGCGCCTGCTCGCGATCGGCGTGATCGTCACGCCGCTGCTTGCGAGGGCGGCACGCCGAATCTGGGCTCTGCAGGCGGCCGATTTGGTTGACAACGTGACGTCCGGACACTAAGATTTCCAGAACACCCGGCGCGCTAACCCTCTCAGTGATAAGACTTTTGACTGATCAGAAACATTCTGCCCGTTTGTACTGCGGCTCTCTGGACACCCGTCAGATTGCGACGGGTTGCTTCGATGGACAGTCCGTGCTCGTCACGGGCGGGACGGGATCGTTCGGCAAGAAGTTCGCCCAGACGGTCCTCGCGTATTCGAATCCGAAAAAACTCATCGTGCTGAGCCGCGACGAGGTGAAGCAGTCCGAGATGGCCCAGCAGTTCGGCCACGATCCCCGGCTGCGGTTCTTCCTCGGCGACGTGCGCGATCGCGATCGGCTGCACCGCGCATTTCAGGGCGTGAACACCGTCATCCACGCCGCCGCGCTGAAACAGGTCCCGGCCGCCGAGTACAACCCCTTCGAAGTCGTGAAGACGAATATCATCGGTGCGCAGAACATCATCGACGTCGCGCTCGACGCCGGCGTGTCGCGCGTCATCGCACTCAGCACGGACAAGGCCGCCAACCCGATCAACCTGTACGGCGCGACGAAGCTCTGCGCCGACAAACTGTTCGTGGCCGCGAACTCGTACGGCGGCGGCGCCGGCACACGCTTCGCCTGCGTTCGCTATGGCAACGTCGTCGGCAGCCGTGGCAGCGTGATCCCGTTCTTCGCCTCGCGGCGCGCAAGCGGCGTCCTGCCGATCACGCACCCGGACATGACGCGGTTCTGGATCACGCTCGATCAGGGCGTGTCGCTGGTGCTCGCGGCGAAAGGCTGGATGCAGGGCGGCGAGATCTTCGTGCCGAAGATTCCCAGCATGAAAGTCGTGGATCTCGCGAAGGCGGTCGCCCCTGAATGCCGTCTCGATATGGTCGGCATCCGGCCCGGCGAAAAACTGCACGAAGTGATGATCCCGGGCGATGAATCACGCAACACGTTCGAGTTCGACACGCACTACGTCATCGCGCCGGCCTTCCACGAGTGGAGCATGTCGGATTTCCGGTCGAGCGGCGGCCGCCCTGTCGCCGACGGTTTCACGTACTCGAGCGACGCCAACGATCACTGGCTCACGCTCGACGAGCTCCGCGACATGGCCGACGAACCGGTCGTCGAAGCGCGCGAAGCGTAGCCGTGTCAGCCACGCTCTCCGATCACACGCTCGCGCCTGCTGAACAGTACCTGCGCGCCCTCTGGGACGCCAAGTGGCTCTACCTTGTGATCGTGGCGGCTTTCGTCCTTGGCTCCGTGGTCATCACGGCGCTGTTGCCGAAAACCTACTCGTCGCAGGCCATCCTCAGCGTGCGCCAGTCGCCGACGATCGGCGCCCTCGGCCTGTTGTACGACTCCGTGACCGCGCCGGGGGACGGCACGCCGATCGGCGGCCGCCAGGAGTTGGTGCCCAGCCGCTTCGCGAAACGTCTGCTGGTAAACCGCACTGTCACCTTGGCCGCGCAGGACGCCGGAATCATCGACGCCACCAGTCGGCTGGACGAGCGCGATATCGCCAAATGGGTGGAAGCGGATCAGCTCGAGAAAACCGATCTGCTTCAGCTGACCGTCAACCAGCCGACCGCCGAGGCCGCCAAGATCTTCGCGGAACGCCTGCTCGCCAGGACTCTGGAATCGAGCCGTCTAGAGAATAATTCCGCCGAGACCCGCGAAATGCTCACTGCGCAGGTCGCACGCGCCGAAGCGGCGCTGACCCAAGCGGTCACCGCCTCGGCAGACCTCGAGGCTTCAGGGAACGCCGCTGCAAAGGCGCGGCGCGAGCGCGCCTCCCTCGACGTGGAGTTGACGCGCAAAGCATACGAGCCGCTGCGGCGCCGCCTTGACGTCATCGATCTACTCGTCGCTGAACAACGGTTCCAGCTCTACATCATCGATCCGCCGACGCTGCCTCTGCGCCCGTCGTTTCCGCGACCCGTGCTCAACGTGAGCATCGGCCTCATCCTGGGAATTCTGGCTGCCACCTTCACCGTGATCGTGCGCAGCATCTTCGCGGCGCGCGAATCGGCGCCCCGGTAGCCTGCGCGTCGCGCGCGATCCGCGGTCGCTGCCGAACCGTTTATCATGGGCTTTAGCCTACGCCTGGTCCTGCTCGCGCTCGTCTTCGCAGCCGCCGTCTACGAGGTGAGGCGAGTGCGGCGATTCTGGGCGTTCCTGTTCGTCTTCATTGTCCTGTTTCCGAAGATCGCCCTGGTCGCCGTGCCGGGCAACTCCACCCCGATTCGGGTCGACGACCTCGTACTGGGCGCCGTGGTGGGCGGCTGGTTGATCCGTGAGGCCCTCGTGGCACGGCGCCACTCCGTGCCGGCATCGCCCGTCATGCCGTTCCTCGCCGGCTATCTCTTGTGCGCCGCGGCAAGCACGCTGCTCGGCGTGGCCGCGCTCCGCATCACGTGGACGACTGCGGCGGCGCATTTCCTGCGAATCTCGGAGTATGTCCTGCTCTACGCCTACTTCTATCGCGCCATTGATCCGGAGCAGCTGAAAGAATTCACCCAAATCTTTCGCAACACGTGGCTCATCGTGGCGGTCATCTGGATCGCTCAGCACTTCATCGGCATGAAAGTGCAGCTCCCGGGCGCCCTGATCGATCAAAGCTCGTATGCGCCGAGCTTTTCTGCCAGCTATGACTTCGGCGGCTACGCGATGGTCGCGACCATCGTCTGCTATGGACTGTGGACGGACTCGCGAACCCGCGCGTGGCCGCTCACCGTGGGACTCCTCTCGGGTCTCTACATCGTGTTCAACGGCGATTCACGGGCGGCATTCCTGGGTCTGGCCGCGGCAATCGCTTTCGATCTGTTCCTCCGGCTGCGGGTCAAGGTCGCGCTCGGGCTGCTGGGCGTGGCGGCCACGGTTCCGTACCTGATCAGCTCGGAGAAGATGGTGCGGCTCTTCAATCTGCTCGGCGAGTTTCTGACCACTCGGAACGTGGCGACACTGCAACAGGCGTTTTTCAATGATCCGAGCATCCTCATCCGCCTGCAGAATTGGCAGATTGCGCTCGAGCGCTGGCGCGCGTCGCCGCTTCTCGGCGACGGCCTCGGCGCGTTCCTTCAGTACGTCCGGATTTACGACATCCAGGGTACGCCGGACGGCTGGTACATCCGCATGCTCGCCGAAGTCGGCATTGTCGGCCTGATGGCGTTCGTGATGATGCTGGGTTGCCTGCTGTGGACCTTCCTGACCGCGTATCGCCAGATCGAGGAGCCTCTGCCGCGTGCTATGGTGTACGCCTCGGCGTTGGCCGTGATCGCCACGGCGACCGACGCCCTCCTCATCGATACGTTTGTCTCGTACAAAATCATGGGGGTCTTCTGGATGGTGATGGCCGTCGGCACGCATGTCGCTGCGAGGCGACCGCGACTGGCTGACGCGCGTTCGCGTCTCCGCGCGCCGCACCTGACAATGCCGATGTCCGGGAGCATGCCGTGATCCCGACCCCGCGCGCCCAGATGACCCTGCGGACGACGGCGCTCGTCGTCCTCGATGCCGGCGCGCTGGCGGCCGGCTGGTGGTTCGCCTCCACCTGGCGCTTCGGCGAGTACTGGGGCGCCGAATTCAGGTTGCAACACCAGGCGGCGCTGCTCGCGCATGCGGCGATCTTCGTGCTGATCAGCATCCTGTTCGAAACCTACGATCCGCGCCGCCCGTACGCGACGCTGGTCGAGTTGCGCAAGCTGTTCGGCGCCTACCTCGTCGCCGGGCTGATCGAACTGCTGATCTTCTTCTTCCGGCCAGAGCCCGCGGTCGGCCGCGGCGTGTTCGTCATGAACGTCGCGCTCTTCTCCGCGATCGCCATGCTCGGACGGTTCGCGTACAGCCTCGTCGGAACCGACTTCTTCAAGCGGCAGGCGATCGTGGTGACGTCGGGCGACGTCGGCGCACCGCTGCTCGGCGAGCTGAAGCGCGCGGCGGCCGCGGTGTACCAGATTCAGGGCTATGTCGCACCCAGCCGCGACATGAGCGCACCGAACACGGCGCCGTGGCTTGGCGACGGCGCGGACCTGGCGGCGCTCGTCGACAAACGCAAGATCGACACGATCATCGTCAGCAGCAGCATGGAGTGCTGGAACCACTACCTCCAGGCGCTGATGGCGGCGCGGAACAACGGCGTCGACATTGTCGACCTGGCGAGCGTGTGCGAGCGATTCCTGAACCGGATCCCGTGCGACCAAATCACCGAGCTGTGGCTGCTGTGGGGCATGATGGGACGCTCGTCGCTCTATGTGACGAAGCTGAAGCGCCTCGTGGATTTCGTGCTCGCCACGGTGCTGACCGTGCTGTTGTCGCCGCTGCTGCTCCTGATCGCGTTGCTGATCCGGTTCTCCAGCAAAGGACCGGTGCTCTACAGCCAGGAGCGGATCGGCCTGAACAACCGACCGTTCGAGGTCGTGAAGTTCCGCTCGATGGTGCATGGCGCTGAAGATCAGTCCGGCCCG
The DNA here is from genome assembly GCA_043759095.1 of Acidobacteriota bacterium. Lineage (GTDB taxonomy): Bacteria > Acidobacteriota > Vicinamibacteria > Vicinamibacterales > CAVVIG01 > CAVQFC01. The sequence goes on from JAYVMG010000040.1 coordinate 4,740, forward strand.
GTGTGGGCGAGCGTCGAGGATCCACGCGTCACGGGCCTCGGCAAGTGGCTGCGCCGCTGGCGGATGGACGAACTGCCGCAGCTCTTCAACGTCATCAAGGGCGAGATGAGCCTGGTCGGCCCGCGGCCCGAGCGCGGCGTCTTCGTCAACGAATTCCTCACGGCCGTGCCGATGTACAACCAGCGCCACGGGCTGCGCCCCGGCATCACCGGCTGGGGACAGATCCACTACGACTACGCGGCGTCGCGCGAGCAGACGCGGGACAAACTGGAATACGATCTCTTCTACGTGAAGAACGCGTCCTTCCTGCTCGACCTCGCGATCCTGCTGCGCACCACGCGGACCCTGGTCGGCGCGCGCGGCCGATGAAACTGTCCATCGTTATCCCCACCTACAACGCGCACGAGTGGATTCAGGGCTGCATCGATTCGATCCGGCTCCACCACCCCGCAGCCGACTACGAGATCATCGTCGTCGACGATCTGTCGACCGACGACAGCGTGGCGATCGTTCGCCAGCAGTATCCCGACGTGCGCCTGTTCGCGAACGAGACGAACGTCGGCTTCGGCAAGACCGTGAACGTCGGCTTGAAAGCGGCGCTCGGCGAGTACATCCTCGTGCTGA
>JAYVMG010000041.1:0-5354 GCA_043759095.1 Acidobacteriota bacterium
CACCCGCGGCCGGGTATGGACACGAGCACGCACAACAGCGGCGTGATCCACGCCGGCCTGTACTATCCCGCCGGCTCGCTGAAGGCGCGGCTGTGCGTGGAAGGGCGCGAGCTGATGTACGCGTTCTGCGCGCGCCACGGCGTCCCGCATGCGCGTTCCGGGAAGCTGATCGTGGCGCACGACGAGCATGAAGTCCGCGAGCTCGAAGCGCTCCAGTTGCGCGGACGTGACAACGGCGTCACCGGTCTCGAGATTGTGGATCGCGCGTTCATCGTCGCGCGGGAGCCTGCGGTCAACACGACGTTCGCCTTGTGGTCGCCCGACAGCGGCATCGTGAACGCCGAGGCGTACGTCAAGGCGCTGCTGCGAACCGGCGCCGACGCCGGCGTGGTATTCCTGCCTGGCACCCGGCTGGCCGGCGCCGATCGCCATGTGGACGGCACGGTGCTCACCACCGAACGCGAAACGATCCTGGCTCGCGTCGTCGTCAACGCCGCTGGTCTGTATGCCGACGAGGTCTCGCGGATGCTCGGCGGGGAAACGTTCACGATCTATCCGTGCCGCGGCGAGTACGCGGAGTTCACGCCCGCGAAGCGTTCGCTCGTGAATGCCCTGGTGTATCCGCTGCCGCACCGGTCAGGCCACGGTCTCGGCGTGCACCTCGTCCGAACGACGGGCGGACAGGTCTGGCTTGGGCCCACGATCCGGTATCAGGAGCGGAAGGACGACTACGAGAACGACCGGGAGCCGCTGGAGGCATTCGCCGAATCCGCGCGGCGGCTGATCGACGGCGTGACCATCGAGGACCTCCGGCTCTCCGGCAGCGGGATCCGGGCGAAACTGCATCCCCCCAACGAGTCGTTCGCCGACTTCCTGATTCGCGGCGACCGCGAGAATCCCCGCGTCGTGCAGGCCTCCGGGATGGATTCGCCAGGGCTGACATCGTCGCTGGCGGTGGGACGGCTCGTCAGCGAACTCGTCGCGGAGAGACTTTAGGAGAGCCGATCGCGCGAGACGCGGTGCAGCTCCACCATGAGGGCCGCCGCCAGAATCGCGCCATACGCCGGCAGCGACCAGCCCTGTAGCACCCGAGCCACCAGCACGCCAGGAATGCCCGTCAGCCTTTCGTACACGCCCATCGGCAACAGCAACCCCGTGAGAGCGATCGCACCGGCCAGCGCAACCTTCGCCGGTAACGTCAGAGCCGCCGGCCGTTCCCACCACCTCGCGACGCCAATGGACAACGCTGGCAGAACGAAAACGAGATAGTACGTATTCGCATGTGGCACCACGAGAAACATCACGACGGCGAGCAGAGCGCATTCGACTTCGAGCTGGCGACCGCGGCGCCATCGCACGATCCACGCCGCCGTCGCGACCATCACCGCGACCGACAGCAGGATGCCGACAATTCGCAGATCCGGATACAGCGTCGGAGGACGCGGATCGTTGATGTTGAAGGCGGTAAAGGTCTTGTGCAGGATATTGGTCAGCGATTGATTCGAGTAGGCCGTTGGTATCACGTCGAAGGTGCCGGCGTTCTCGGCGTTGGCTACCGACAAGGTGACCGAGCGCTGCCAGCCGAGCAGCGGTTGAGTCACCAGGGCGATCGTCGCCGCCGTGGCGGTCGCGGCCCATCCGGCGCGGCGGTACCCTTTTACAAACAGGTAGGGGATAAAAATGACCGGCAAAAACTTCGTCATCGCAGCCAAGCCGAACGCCGTGCCGGCCAGCCCTTCCCGCTGCCGCCGGAGCCCCCAGATCGCCAACGTGATCAGAAACAGTTCCAGTAACTCGATCTCCCTGCCGGCAAGCGCCTCGAGCAGGGGGAAGTGATTCATCCACACGCACATGATGGCGAGCGACATCCACACCTGGCGCCGCCCGCCCCGCAGTAGATGTACCCAGAGCCCGAAGGTCGCGGCTAAGAGCAGCGCGTCGATGACGAGCAGCGCGTGCATCGCCTGTTCGTAACTCGAAGCCAGCACCAGCGGCAACGTCACCAAGTGCAGGACCGGTCCGTAGTTCCATTGCATCGGCACGCGCAACGCCATCTCTCGTGCGACCCATTCCCGCGTCAAAGGGGCCCAAGACTGCGACACGCGCACCGCCAGCGGACCGGGAAACGCGGTCAGCACATCACCCCCGTGAATCTGCCAACCGTTGTAGAGGGCGCTGTAGACGAAATGCCCGATCGAATAGACGACCAGCGTCAGCCCACCCGCGAAACGCCAGGGCGACCGCATCGAGACGCCGGATTCGCGCAGTACAGGCGTCAAGGAATACGTTCGAGCAATGCCGCGAAGTGGAGACCGGTGTCGAACAGGACCGAAAAAGGAAACGGATAGAGACCGAGGCGTGACTGGTAGCGCGCGGGGTGGAGCCCGAGCACGGACCACGCGGAGCGCCATTGCTGTTCGCTCCAGTAGTTGTAGGGCAGCACGACACCGTGCGGCCGGTTGCCGACCCAGTCCATCGCGGCCAGCAGCGCACGCGCAGCGGGATGCCCGAGCCGATGGTCCTTGATCACGATCGCTCCCCGCGACACCCGCAGCGCTTCCTTCAGCATGTCTCCGGGCGATTCGCAGTGATGGAGCACATCCACAAGCACCACGGCGTCCACCGATCGGTCGGCGAGGGGAAGCCGATGTCCATCGAATGTGTGGATCGGAATGGCGCCGTCCGCGCGGCCCATCACGTCGTACCCCTCGATGCGGAGTCCGGGCCGGTGCGCCAGCAGATGGGCGGCGACCGCGCCGTCTCCGCAGCCGACGTCGATAACGAACCCTTCAGCCGGCAGCCAGGGAGCAATCGTCTCGGCGATCACGCGCGCACGACGCGCATGCACCAGCAAGCCGTGAATGGAGCCGAGCAGGCGCAGCGTCACAGGTCGAGCGGACCGCGGTTCGTCCCCGCCGTCGGGATCGCGCGCAGGTACTCGAGCCGATCGGACAGCAGGTCCAGTGTGATGTCGAGCAACCGCGTCACCGTCAGGATGAACGCGAGCGAAAACGCCGTCGACATCGCAAAGAAACGGGACCAGTGGTGGACGCGTGGCTCCACGCGCCCGGTGGCGAGATAGTCAACGAGGGCCGGCACGATGGCGACGGCGCCGAGCGCCATCAGCCCAAGCGGCAGCGCCAGAAAGTAGCGATGGCCGAGCGCGCGACCGAGCACGCTCGAACGGCTCTGACGGTGCAACGACAACGTGATCGACACGGTCTTGTGCCCGAGGTAGCCCGTGCATGCCAGCAGGCACGACGCGATGAGGGACAACTGGACGACCACGAAGTGATAGACCATCCAGTCCTGAAATTCTCCGACGCGCGAGAACTGCCAGACCAGCCGTCCCGCCCATCCCGCCGCGGAGACCGCGAACAGCAACGACAGCAGGCCGAGCGGCCGCGAGGGGCGGTAGAGAAACGCGGCGGACAGGATAACCCGCGTGAAGCGGATGCCGTCGCGGATCGGCGACAGCTTCGACCGCCCCGACCGCTCGTGATACGGCATGTTGACCTCCACGATGCGGAGGTCGCCGGCCAGGATGGCGCGCGCACTCATGGCGGGCGTGAAGTGGAGCCCGGCTGGCAGCGGCATGAGTTGCGGCAGACAGCTGCGCCGGACGACGCGCATGCCGCTCGCCGCGTCCCGGACGCGCGAGGATCCGAACGCGGTCAGCATGCCGGCGAACACCAGGTTACCCGCGCGGCGGAGCAGCGGCATCCGGCTGTTGCGGTGCATCCGCGATCCCAGGCTGATGTGCGCCTGCTCCCGGATCATCACCGAGCAGAGCTCGACGAAAAATGCCGGATCGCACGTGCCATCCGCGTCGAGAAACGCCAGAAGGTCGGCGTCGGACTGGCTCCAGGCTTCCATAATCGCCGCACCATAGCCCCGGTTGCGCTCGAAGACGATGAGGTGGATCTGCCCGCCGAAACGGCGCGCACGCTCGACCGTCGCGTCGGTCGAGCCGTCGCTGACAACCGTCACCTCGACGCTGCTGGCGGCGCCGGAGGCAATGATCGCGTGTCGGGCGGCGAGCGTCCGCTCGATCGTGTCCTCGATGCTGTCTTCCTCGTTGAGGGCGGGGATCGCGATGAGGAGCTTCATTCGATCCGAGCCGGGCCCTGCCACAGTGAACCGGCGAACACGAGCATGAACGGCATCATCGGCACCTGGTAACGGGGCGCCGCGAACAGAATCAGATGCACGGTCGCGATGCAGACAATGGGCGCCGCGATCAGCAGCGCACCCGGCAGCGGCGGCCCTGGACGCGTGAAGGCCCGTGCGATCCCGATCAAGCCGGCCACGATGAGGGCGGTATTCATCGTGAGCAGCGACGCCTTGACGAAGGACGGCCAGGCCGCGCCACGGGCGCGATAGTCGGCGAACCGCTCGTGGAACCCGGCGACATACCCGGTGTGGCCGCTCAACCAGAAATCGGGAAATCGTCTCAGCCGCGTCATGGCGACGTGCATCGGGTGATTCAGAATCTCACGAACAGCCGCAGCGTGAAAAGCATCCTGCTGTTCCAGATACGATCGCCCACGCACAAGCGCCTGCAACTCGGCGTCGTCGAAGTGCCATTCGGTCCACCCCTTGACGGTAATCCACAAGGTGTCGCCATCGTGGGCCGAGACCGGGATGACCCGATGGAAGACGTAGTAGTTCCGCACGACCCAGGGCGCCATCGTGGCGCAGATGACGGCGGCGTAGAGCGCGAGCATCCTCACGGTCGGCCCCGCGGGGCGCCGCCAGAAGGACACCGCGGCGGCGATGACCGCGACCGGAAGAACTTCAGACCGGAGCAGGACGACGACGCCCATGATGAAGCCGGCCAGGGCCCATCGCCAGGCGACGGCGCTGCGCCACGCCCAGAGCACCGCCCACAGCGCAGCGACGAGCAGCGTCGCCGAGAGCGTTTCGGTGAGCAACAGGCCCGAGTAGATGATGAACGCCGGATAGACGGAGGCGAGCGCGGTCGCGACGAGCGCCGCGCGGTCGCCAAACGTCCAGCGTGTGATCGCGAAGAGCGGGACAAGCAGCAGCAGCGATACGGCCGCCTGAACCACGCGCACCACACCAACGCGATGGCCAGCGAGCCTGTAGATGCCGCCAAGAAATGCCGGATAGATCGGACCGACCCCGATCTCGGGGGCGCGGGGGTCGGCCATAGCCTTGGCGTCGTACGTCGCCGCCGCGAAGCCGCCGACAAAGCCCTTGCCGTCCGCCAGGTTGCGGCCGACTTCATCGTACAGCGCGTAGTCGGCAAGTGCGGCGGCATTCACACTGACCGGGAGTTGAGGGTAACCGACCACGTACCCGAACCGGAGAGCGGCCGCCACCAGCAGCAG
>JAYVMG010000042.1:0-5352 GCA_043759095.1 Acidobacteriota bacterium
GGCGTCGCTCAGGCAGGCCTTGACCGGCGGAATGGTCCGCTGAAAAAGATCATCGCAGAGCTGCTCCAGCTTGGAGCGGGTCACCTTTTTCTGAATGTGTTTCGGACCGCTGGCGTCCGCCGTGATAAACGGCAGGTTGATCTCGGTCTGCTGCGTGGAAGACAGCTCGATCTTCGCCTTCTCCGCCGCTTCCTTCAGGCGCTGGAGCGCCATCCGGTCCTTGCCGAGGTCGATCCCCTCGTCCTTCTTGAACTCGTCGATGATCCAGTCGATGATCCGCTGGTCGAGGTTGTCGCCGCCAAGGTGCGTGTCGCCGTTGGTCGCCTTGACCTCGACGACCCCTTCACCGACCTCCAGAATCGAGATGTCGAAGGTGCCGCCGCCGAAGTCGTACACGGCGATCGTCTCGTCCTTCTTCTTGTCGAGACCGTAGGCCAGCGCCGCCGCGGTCGGCTCGTTGACGATCCGCATCACTTCGAGACCGGCAATGAGGCCGGCGTCCTTGGTCGCCTGCCGCTGCGCGTCGTTGAAGTACGCAGGAACGGTGATCACGGCCTTGCTGATTGGCTGCCCGAGGTACTCCTCCGCCGCCTGCTTCAGCTTCTGCAGAATCATCGCGGAAATTTCCGGCGGCGAGTACTCCTTACCCAGCGCGTCGATCCGCGCATCCGCGTTGCTCGCCCGCACCACCTGGTACGGCACCATCTTCATCTCTTCATCGACCTCGTCGAACTTCCGACCCATGAAGCGCTTGATGGAGAACACGGTGTTTTCAGGGTTCGTCACCGCCTGCCGCTTCGCGACCTGGCCCACGAGACGCTCGCCCGTTTTCGCAAACGCCACCACCGACGGCGTCAGACGCCCGCCCTCGGGGTTCGTGATCACAACCGGCTCACCGCCTTCCATCACGGCGACGACGGAGTTGGTGGTGCCCAGATCGATTCCGATGATTTTGCTCATCCAGTACCTCTAATACCTCAGCAGCTCGTGGCCCGATGGGGCCTGATATCGTTCCAAGTATAAAAGTTGAGTGAGTTATTGTAAACTCTGATTGGTCCTTCCATTGGCCCACGTATGGCCCATGTAGTCATCAAAGTCGCTCGAAACGCCGGGATTGTCGCGCTGTTCATCGTCGCGGCGATGCTCGGCATCCTCAGTGGCGTGATGTTCGCGTATGCCGGCGACCTGCCCCAGGTTTCCGCGCTCGACAACTACTCCCCCAGCACGATTACGCGCATTTACGCGGACGGCGGCCAGGTGATCGGCGAATTCGCCACGCAGCGCCGCGTCGTGGTCGGGTACGGCGACATCAACCCGTTGCTCCGTCAGGCGATCATCGCCACGGAGGACGCCGAGTTCGACCGGCATTTCGGCGTCAACATCTGGCGCATCTTCGTCGCCGCCGTCACTGACGTGGTCGAGCGTCGGCGCGCGCAGGGCGCCAGCACCCTGACGCAGCAGCTCGCGCGGAACCTGAAGGAACAGTTCGGCCTGACGAACGAGAAGTCGTTCGAGCGGAAGATCCGCGAGATGATTCTCGCGATCCAGATCGAGAAGCGCTACACGAAGAAAGAGATCTTCACGATCTACTGCAACCAGATGTACCTCGGACACGGCGCCTACGGCGTCGAGGCCGCGTCGCGGCTCTATTTTCAGAAGTCGAATACGCAGCTGACGCTCGAGGAGGCCGCGCTCGTCGCCGGCATCTTCCAGACGCCCGAGCGGCAGAGTCCGTTCGTGGACATGAAGCGCGCGACCAACCGCCGCAACATCGTGTTGCAGCGCATGGCCGACGAGCGCTACATCACGCAGCCACAGGCGGATGCGGCGAAGCAGAAGCCGATCGTCACCCGTGGGCAACCGAACCAGCCGCCAGGCATCGCGCCGCACTTCGTCGAGGAGGTGCGGAAGCACCTCGAGCGCCAGTACGGCGCGAAGGTCCTCTACGAGAACGGTCTCTCGGTGACGACGACGCTGGATCCCAAGCTGCAGGAGATGGCGAACCGGGCGCTCGAGCACGGCCTGCGCGCCTACGACAAGCGGCACGGCTGGCGGCGCCCATTGCGCAACGTGCTCGCCGAGAAACATACCATCGAAGGCTTCAAGGATGAACGGTGGAACCGGCCGATGGGCGTCGGGGATGTGGTGCCTGCCGTGGTCGTCACCGCCCCCAAGACCGGCGCGGCGCGCCTTCGAGTCGGCGCGCTCCACGCGGATCTCGACCGGCCCGGCTACACCTGGACACGCCGCTCGTCGGCCGCGGATCTCTTCAAGCCTGGCGACCTGATCGACGTCGCGATCGCGAAGCTTGACACGGCAAGCGGAGCGGCCACCGTCACACTCGATCAGGCGCCGCTGGCCGAAGGCGCGATTCTCGCGATCGACAACCACACCGGCCAGATCAAGGCGATGATTGGCGGCTGGAGCTTCGGCCGCAGCAAGTTCAACCGCGCCATCCAGGCGTACCGGCAGCTCGGGTCCACCTTCAAGCCGATCGTCTACACGGCGGCGATCGACCGCGGATTCACACCGTCATCGATCCTGATGGACGGACCGGTGAGTTATTCCGCCGGCAACGGGCAGACGTACAGCCCGCACAACTACGATCACAAATTCCTCGGACCGATCACGCTGCGGTATGCGTTGGAGGAATCGCGCAACATTCCGGCGATCAAGATGATGGACACGCTCGGGCCGAAGACCGTGCTCGACTACGCGAAACGGTTCGGTTTCGAAGAAGACTTCCCGCCCTACCTGCCAATCGCGCTGGGCGCCGGTGACGCGACGCTGCTCGACATCACGAGCGCGTACACGACGTTCCCGAATCAGGGTGTGCGGATGAAACCGTTTCTTGTCCTGAATGTGAAGGACCGTGACGGCAACCTGCTCGAGGAAAACCGCGCCGAGCCGAGCGATGTGATCCGCGCCGACACGGCGTACGTGATGACGAACATGCTGCGCGGCGTCCTCAGCCTGCGCGGCACCGGCGCCAAGGCCGCGACCATGGCCTCCCAATGGCCTCTCGCCGGCAAGACCGGCACCGTGGACGACAACACCGACGCGTGGTTCGTCGGGTTCGATCCGGATATCACCGTCGGCGTCTGGCTCGGCTTCGACGACAAACGCAAATCGCTCGGAGCCGCCGAGCAGGGCGCGTTCGCCGCGCTGCCGATCTGGATGGACTTCATGAAGGCCTATATCGACAGCCGGCCCGCCAAGGACGATCCGCCAGAGTTCCAGGCGCCCGGCAACATCGTGTTCCTGGCGACGGACAAAGGGAACGGCGCCGTACTGCCTGCGGAAACCGCCGGTTCGATCCACGAGGCATTCATCGCGGGCACCCAGCCCGGCGCCGCCAGCTTCAGCCGTCAGCCGCAGTAGCGATCACGATCAACGGGCCACGGAGTCACCGAGACACAGAGAAGTTGAACGCAAAGGGCGCGGAGTCTGAAGCCGCGCAACCATTCGGCGGCCCTCTGTGGCTCTGTGACTCTGTGGCCCGTGTTTGATCAGCGCAGGCGCGCGAATCTCGAGACGGCGGTTCTCGCCTCAGGAATTCGAAGCGCGAGCGTCATCGTCAGGAAGACGACGCCGTAAGGACCGAGTACGGCCAGCGCGGTGAGGATCGGATTGAGCGGCGGCAGCGCGAGCTTGATGCCCCAAGCCACAGCCGCGCCCCCGATCGCGGATCCCCAGAGTTGCGCGGTGTAGGTCACAGCTAGCCCGGTCTTCCCGATGCGCGCGTTCAGCGTCGCGCGCAGCAGCAGCATCTCCACCCAGCCCGCTATGCCGGCCGACGCGGTGAGTCCGGCCGCACCCCACTCCGGCGCGATGCCGAGCAGACGCGGCAGCGGAATCGCGAAGAGATACCCCAGCACCGTCGTCAGCCCGACTCGAATCGCGGCGTAACGCAGCGGCGTGCGCGTGTCGCGAAACGCGTAGTACGTCGAGGCATACAGCCGCCCCAGCGTGGACGCGAGCAGCCCGACAGACGACCCGGCCAGAATCCGCCAGACATAGATTGAGTCCGCATGATCGAAGCGGCCGGTCTGAAACAGCGCGCCGACGACGACGTCCCCGAGCGCCAGGAACGCTATCGCCGAGGGGACGACGAAGAACGCGATGCGGCGCAGGCCGGCGTTGAGGCGCAGCCGGATTGCCTCAATCGCCGCCGGATCCTGGCTGGCGATCCCGGACATGGCGGGCAGTTCCGCCGCCGACACCGACATCCCGAACAGGCTCACGGGCAACGTGTACAGCGTCGCGGCGTTCTGCAGCCCGGTCACCGCGCCCGTGCTCAGCAGACTCGCAATCACCTGATCGATGTAGGCACTGACCTGGTTCACGCCGCGGCTGATCAGAATGGGGAGGAAGTTGCGCCCGATCGACCGCACATGTTCGGACGTCGTGTCGAACGCGAGGCGCAGATCGGGCGCCACGCGCAGGACCACCGGCAGTTGCACCAGCACCTGCAGCAGGCTGCCCGCGACGGAGCCCCACGCCAGAATCACGGCCAGGCGCGGCAGCGCCGTACCCGCGCCAAAGACGATCAGCGCGCCGATCATCGCCACGTTCCACATGACACCGCTCGCGTACGAGAGCAGGAACCTGTGATGGCTGTTCAGAATGCCGAGGCACCACGCCGAAATGGCGAGCATGCCGGACGCGGGAAACAGGACGCGCACGATCGCAATCGTCAGCTCACGCTTGGCGCCGTGAAAACCCGGCGCGATCAGATCGATGAAGAGCGGCGTCGCGAAGACGCCCACCAGCACGAGCATCGAGACGACGAGGGCGAGCACGGATCCGACGGCGCCGGCCACGCGGTCCGCCTCCCGGCGCTCGCCGCGCGCCACGAGCGCCGCGTAGACGGGAATGAAGGAACCCGACAGCGCCCCCTCGCCAAACAGGTTCTGCAGGAAGTTGGGAATGCGAAGAGCGGCGGTGAACGCGTCGGCGGCATCGGTGCGCAGGCCGAAGTAGTGCGAGAACACGCGCTGGCGGATCAGCCCGGTGATGCGGCTGAGGAGAATCCCCGCAGCGACCAGCACGGCGCCGCCAGCCCGGCGCGTGCGAAGCTCAGTCAATGTCTTCGTCTGGCGTCACCTGCCCGAGCGTGCCGTTCGACTTCTTCATCAGGTACGACTTGATGAACACGTCGATGTCGCCGTCGAGCACACGCGTGACGTCGCCGACGGACTCCTTCGTCCGGTGATCTTTGGCCATCTGATAGGGATGCAGCACGTAGCTCCTTATCTGGCTGCCGAAGCCGATCGCCTGCTTCACGCCGCTGATTTGATCCAGCTTCGCCTGGTTCTCCTTCATCTTGATGTCGTACAGGCGCGCCTTCAG
>JAYVMG010000043.1:0-5348 GCA_043759095.1 Acidobacteriota bacterium
GGTGACGGCGCGTCTGATCGACGCGATCGCGCGAGAGGAGGTCGTCTCGGCCGCCGTGCCGACGTTCTTGTTGCGACAGTACCTGGGCGCCGATCGCGATGATCTGCGCGAGGCGCTCGGCGGAGCACTGGCGTGCGCGCTCGAGTGCGCGGACCGCGAGCCCAGCGTCATCGGCCGCGCCGCGTGGCTGACGTTGTTCGTCGAGGCCACCGCGGTGGCCGACGATGAGCGCATGCGAGTAGAGGCGGATCGATTGCTGGCGGGCTTGCAGGCCGAGTGGCCCGCGCAGGATCGGGTGGCAGACGCGTCGGCGTCCGTGGAAGCGTGCCTGCGTGCCGCGGCACTCGACGATCCCGGCGCGCTCATCCAGCGCGCGATCGATCATCTCGAACACGTGATCGGCGGCAGCTACCGCCCCGGCGACGGACTCGGGCGCGGCGTGAACGGCGTCAGGGTCCGCTGCGGCGTCGACGAACACGTGCGCGCCGCGTCGGCGTTGCTGACGGCCTTCGAACTCACCGGGCGCTTACCGTACTCGATGCTCGCGGAGGAATTGATGCTGATCGCCAGGCGCGAACCGCCGGCGGGTCTGGACAGCGTGAGCCATTGCGCCGCCGCGCGCGTGCTGTGCCGGCTGGCGTCCCTGCACGCGGACCCCGACTATCGCGCCGCCGCGGTGGTTGCCGCCGATGCCGACTACCGCGCCGATGCCGCGTTCATTCTTGCCGCGCAGTCCGGCTGCGCGATCACCGGCACGACGGCGGAGGCCGCCGCGTACGGCCTCGCGCTTTTGGACCTTCTGAAATAGAATTTGCAGTCCATGCCCATTGACCGCGCGTCGCTCATCCCCGCCCTGAAAAACATCGCCACCAGACTCCGCATCGATTCGGTGCGCGCCACGTCGGAATCCGGCACCGGACACCCGACGAGCTGCATGTCGATGGCCGAGATCACGGCCGCACTCTTCTTCGCGGAGATGCGATTTGATCCGAAGGATCCGAGGAATCCGGAAAGCGATCGGTTCGTTCTGTCGAAGGGGCACGCCGCGCCGATCCTGTATGCCGCGTGGGCCGAAGCCGGACTCTTCGACCGCGCCGAGTTGCTGAAGCTGCGGACCATCGGATCCGATCTCGAAGGGCACCCGACGCCGCGGCTGTCGTTTGTCGACGTCGCCACCGGCTCGCTCGGCCAGGGCATCTGCGCCGCGATCGGCACGGCGTTGAACGCGCGCCGCATCAAGTCGGACTATCGCACCTACGTGCTGATGGGCGACGGCGAGTCGGCGGAAGGTTCCGTCTGGGAAGCGGCCGACGTGGCGGCCATCGACAAGCTGGACAACCTGTGCGGCATCACCGACGTCAACGCGCTCGGCCAGAGCCGCCCGACGATGTTCGAGCACGACATGGCGCAATTTGAGCGCCGCTGGAACGCGTTCGGCTGGCACGCGATCGTGATCGACGGGCACGATCTTGCGCAGATCCTCGACGCGCTCGCGGAAGCCAAGGCGACCAAAGGGCAGCCGACGATGATCCTGGCGCGCACGATCAAGGGCAAGGGCGTCGCGTCCGTCGAAGGACATCAAGGCTGGCACGGACGGGCGTTCAAGAAGGGCGAAGAACTCGACAAGGCGCTCGCGGAGCTCGAGACGCAGTTCGTGCCGGTGCCCGACGCCGGTCCCGCCGCGAACCTGGCCGGGAAGATCCCGAAGCCCGCGTCCAAGCCGCGTGGGGTCGATACGCCGAGGCCGATGGCGGCGCCGGACTACACGATGGGCGATCTGGTGGCCACGCGCGAAGCGTTCGGCGCCGCGCTCGCCAAGCTGGGCGTCGCCGATCCGCGCATTGTCGCGCTCGATGCCGACGTGAAGAACTCCACGTTCAGCGATCGGTTCGAGAAGGTCGCGCCCGAGCGCTTCTATCAGAATTTCATCGCCGAGCAGGTGATGGTCGGCGCCGCGATGGGGCTGGCCGCGCGCGGCGCGATTCCGTTCCCGTCCACCTTCGCGTGCTTCCTGTCGCGCGCCGCCGACTTCGTGCGCATGGCCGCGATCAGCAACGTCGGCATCAAGCTTGTGGGATCGCACGCTGGCGTGTCGATCGGTGAAGACGGACCATCGCAGATGGCGCTCGAAGATCTCGCGATGTACCGCGCCGAGCCGAACTACACCGTGTTCTACCCGTCAGACGCGGTCAGCGCGGAGCGCCTGCTGGCGGTGATGGCGTATCACCCGGGCCCGGCCTACATGCGCACGAGCCGTCCGAAGACGCCGGTGATCTACTCGAACGACGAGGTGTTCACCGTCGGCGGATTGAAGGTGCTGCGCCAGAGCGCCGCGGACGTGGCGACGGTGATCGGCGCCGGCATCACGGTGTTTGAAGCGCTGAAGGCCTACGATCAGCTGAAAGCGGAAGGCACGTCGATTCGCGTGATCGATCTCTACTCGGTGGCGCCGGTCGATCGGGCGGGACTCGTCGCGGCGGGACGCGCCGCCGGCGGCCGTCTGATCACGGTCGAGGATCACTACGCGGCAGGTGGGATCGGCGACGCCGTGGCCGAAGCGGTGGCCGATGCCGGCCTCACCGTGCATCGTCTTGCGGTGCGGGAAATTCCGCGAAGCGGAAAACCCGAAGAACTCGTGGAGCGCTTCGGAATTTCCGCCTCGCACATCGTCGACGCGGTCAGACGCGTGAACGCCTAGACCGCATCTCCTTCACCTTCGCTTTCTGCTCGGCAGTGAGGATCTGGAACACTTCCACCCGCGCGTGCGCGCGCGTCACGGCCATATCGGCGTCCACGAACGCCGCTTCGGCGCTCTTCCGGCGAATCACGCCATCGTCCTTCTAGTAGATTGGACTGTGCCCGGGTGACCGGGCTATGGATGAATGGTGAAAAAACTGTGACCGATGCCCTTCGCGTGCTCGTCGTCGAGGACGAGCCGAACATCCGCGAGCTCGTCTGTCTGCATCTCGGTCTCGAGGGCTACGCCTGCGAGGGTCTGGGCGACGGGCAGGCTGCGCTGACGCAGACGGAGGGCGTGCGCTTCGATCTGCTGGTGCTCGACGTGATGCTGCCGGGGCTCGACGGCGTGTCGCTGTGCCGCGCCGTGCGGCGCGGCTCGATGAACCGCGATGTGCCGATCCTGATGCTCACCGCGCGCAGCCAGGAGTCGGACAAGGTGATCGGCCTCGAGAGCGGCGCCGACGACTACCTGACGAAACCGTTCGGCGTCCGCGAACTGGTCGCGCGGACGCGCGCGCTGCTGCGGCGTCCGCGTCAGACGGCCGCCGCCGCGGCGGCGGCGCTCGACCGGGAAGACGAGGCGAGCGGACCGCCGGTCACGATCCACGGCATCGACATCGATCGCGCGCGCCGCCGCGTGCGCATCGAGGGTCGTGAGGTCGAGCTCACCGATCAGGAATTCCGCCTGCTCCACCTGCTCGCCGCGCACGCCGGCATCGTGTACAGCCGGGAGGCGCTACTGACAAAGATCTGGCGCGGCGATACGTATGTCACCGTCCGCAGCGTCGACACGCTCGTCAAGCGTCTGCGCCGCCGCATCGAATCAGATCCCGCCAACCCGCGCTTCCTGCTGACCGTCTGGGGCGTGGGGTACAAGTTCGCGGATGTGTAGAACTCTCCACCACTGAGGACACAGGGGACGGGAGGATCGATCCCAACAAGTACGCCCCGGTGTCCTCTGTGTCCACTGTGGTGGAGCGCTTTAGTCCGCGTCCGGCATCGGCGGGAGCGTTCGTTTGTGTTCGGTGGATCGAATCAGCCGTTCGATCTTCATCGCCAGCGCGGGTGACACGCCCTGCGGCCCTTCTTCCAGATAGCGTTCCAGATCCGCGTAGCTGAAGCCTATTTCTTCTTCGTCGGTCTGGCCCAGCCACAGCCCCGCGCCCGGCGTGCGGTCGACGATCGATGGCGGCATGTTCATGTCGCGAGCGAGCGCGCGCACGTCGTTTTTCAGCAGGTGGCCGATCGGCAGCAGATCGGATCCGCCGTCGCCGTGTTTCGTGAAGTACCCGATCGACAGCTCGGATCGGTTGCTGGTGCCGGCGACGAGGTAGTCCAGGCTGTTCGCCAGGAAATACAGTGTCGTCATGCGGAGGCGCGGCTTGATGTTGGCGAGCGGACGCCGGCTGCTGATCGGATCGGCGGCCGTCACACCGCGCGCCGGATCAGGGAGCGCCTGCAGGGCGGCGTGCGCGGCGGCGATCATCGCGTCGTAGGTGGGGGACACCTCGACGCGGATCACGGGCAGCGCGAACTGTCCGGCAATCATGTCCGCGTCCCTTTCGTCTTCGGGATCGCTGTAGCAGGGCAGCATGACCGCGAGCACGTGTCCGGGCGCGGCCAACTGCGCGAGTCGAGCGACGACCGCGGAATCGAGTCCGCCGCTGAGGCCAACGACGAACCCGCGCGCACCGGTTGCGGCCAGCTGACGTTGCATCCATCCGGCAATCCGCTCGGCTGTGCGCATGCGGGGCGATTCTATCGCGAGGGATCCCGGCGGGCCGGTTGCGATGACTCTTCATATGACTGCATTGAATGCAGTATAATGACTGCATGAAAGTGCTCACCATCAGGGGCGTATCAAAGCGGCTGGCCGAAGCGCTGGAGCGTGAAAAACGGCGCCGCGGAGAGTCGCTGAACCAGACGGTGCTGGATGTGCTGAGCGACCGCCTGGGCGTCGGCGACACCGGCCCGCGCCGCAACGGGCTCGCACGGCTATCCGGCACGTGGTCGGCGGACGAGGCGCGGCAATTCGACCAGGCGATCGCGTCGGCTGATCGGATCGACGACGAGCTCTGGCGCTGATGCGCTGCTGCCTCGACACATCTGCTTACAGCCAATTCAAACGCGGCGACGGCCAGGTGGTGGAACTGATCGACCACGCCGACTGGGTGGGCCTGCCCACGGTGGTGATGGGCGAGCTGTGGCTGGGATTCCTCCTCGGGAACCGGTTCCGGCAGAACGAGACCGAACTCGCGGCGTTTGTCGCCAACCCCTCGGTTGAAACGCTGGCGGTCGACGAAGAGGTCGCGCGGATCTACGCCGAGATCGTCGTCGATCTTCGCAAGGCCGGGACGCCATTGCCGACGAACGACATCTGGGTGGCGGCGACCGCGGTGCGCGCCGGAGCGTCGGTGATCACATACGACGCACATTTCTCGAAGATCAAGCGGGTCGCTTCAATCGTGTTCGAGCCGCCCAACGGTCATCTATAGTCTTGGCACTTCACCGATCAGTATGCGATGGCCCGCGATGGTCAGCGCTTTCTGATGCTGTGGCCGTCAGTGGATCAACAAGCTGCGCGTCGTCCTGAACGGGCCGTCGCTCGT
>JAYVMG010000044.1:0-5345 GCA_043759095.1 Acidobacteriota bacterium
GCACGCCAGGCGGCGCCGGAAATTCCGCAGCGGTCAACAGCGTCGCCGTCCGCTTCATGAAATCGGCCCAGATCGGCAGCGCCACGCGCGCGCCGTACGCGTCGCGGCCGATCGGCGCGGGCTGATCGAATCCAACCCAGACGCCCACCACGACCGACGATGAATAACCGACGAACCACGCGTCGTGATAGTCGTCGGTCGTGCCGGTCTTCCCCGCCACCGCACCGCGGACACCGAGCGCGCGGGCGGACGCGCCGGTGCCGCGCTCGATCACGTCGCGCAGCATGCTGGTCATCTGAAAGGCGACGGCAGGACTGATCAGCTGCTCGCGTTCGACAGGCCGATCGAACACCTGACGGCCGCCGGAATCGAACACCGAGATAATGCCGCGTGGCCGCGCCACCTGACCCTGACCCGGAAACATCGTGTACGCAGTGGTCAGTTCGAGCGGCGACACGATGCCGGTGCCGAGGGCCAGCGACGGCACATCGGGCAGGCCACTCAATCCCGCGTCGCCGGCTAATTTCAACACGGCTTTGGATCCGACCAACTGCTGCAGATCCGCCGCCGCCGGATTGTTCGACTCGAGCAGCGCGGCGCGTAACGTCAGCGCGTCCGGCTGCTCGCCTTCGCTGCGCGGGCTCCACTCGGGATCACCAGGCGCCGAGACGCGCCGAAGGTTGGTCAGCAGCGACACCGGCGAATATCCGTGCGACAGCGCCGCCGCGTACACCAGCGGCTTGAACGCGGACCCCGGCTGCCTCTTGCTGCGCACGGCGCGGTTGTAGGTGCTGCGCGCGTAGTTGGCGCCGCCGACCATCGCCAGCACGTCGCCCGTCGCGGGATCGATCGCCACGAGCGCCGCCTCGAGCCCAGGATGATGGAGACGATCGAGGCCCGCGGCAACTGCGCGTTCCGCGGCGTCCTGAACGACTGGAAGGAACGCGGTATGCACCTGCCAGTCAGGCGGGTTATCGCCGCCGAACTCGTTGCGAAACTGCTGCCGCACAAATTCCTTCGCGAACCCGGCGTGGATGTCGTTCGGCTGACGGTACTGCTGGATACGGGGCCGCACAAGCCGCGCGGCGCTTTCCTGCGCCGCGGTGATCATCCCCTGGCCGCGCATCTGCGACAACACGAGATGACTCCGCTCGAGGGCGCCATCGTAGTTCGACCATGGCGACAGCGTCGACGGCGCGCGAATCAGGCCCGCGATGAACGCGGCTTCCGGCAGCGTGACGGCCTTCGCCGGCTTCCTGAACAGATGCTCGGTCATCGTCTCGACCCCGTAGACGCCGGCGCTCAAATACACGCGGTTCAGGTAGAGCTCGAGGATCTGTTTCTTGGACAGCTGCGCCTCGAGCAGCACCGCGATGCCCGCTTCCTTGATCTTCCGGCCAAACGTGCGGACGTTCGACAGGAAGATCGTGCGCGCCAGTTGTTGCGTCAGCGTACTGCCGCCTTCCACGCGGCCGCCGTGGCGAATGTCCTGCACGAGGGCGCGGCTGAGGCCGACCGGATCGATGCCCGGGTGGTAATAGAACCGGCGATCTTCCACCGCCACCACCGCGTGCTGCAGGTCCAACGCGATCTCATCGAGCGACACGTCGTGCCTCTGCTCGTTGAGGCGGAACCACGGCTGCCCGTCGGCGCCGTAGAACACCGTGTCGCCGACACCGCGCGTCAGCCCGTGAACGGCCACGGCGTACCGCGACAACCAGAACCCCGACACCGTGCCGATCACAATCAGCGCCAGGATCAGAACGTCCGCGATCCACTCGAGGCGTCGGCGCGGGCGCAGCAGACTCATCTGCGGCGCACGTCTTCGGCGTGGCCTAAGGCTTCGGCGTGGCGCAAGGCTTCAGCGTGGCGTTTGTCTTCGGCGTGGCGCACGTCTTCGGCGTGGCGCAAGGCTTGAGCGTGGCGCAAGGCTTCAGCCTTGCGTTCCTCCAACAGTGCATACCCCAGCGCCGCCGCGAAGATCACGACGATGACGCCGAGCGAGATGACCTTGGGGACTTCGAACGCGATATATCCGGCCGCGTGACCGTACTCGATCAGCAGTTTGGCGCCGACCCACGCGATGATCACGAACGCGCCGTCGACGAGAATCGGATAGCGCTCGACGATCGCCAGCAGTTGGCCGATCACCAGCCGCATCATGACGATGCCGAGGACGCCGCCGGTCAGGATCACCCAGTAGTTCTTCGACATCGCCACCGCAACCAGAATCGAATCGACCGCGAAGACGATGTCGGTGAGCTCGACTTTCACGACCGTGGCCCAGAACGGGCTGAGACCGAGCCAGGCCTGCGCCGGCGGCGCCCCGCGCCGATCATCAGCGCTCTGTCCTCCGCCGAAATGGTCGTACACCAGATACAGCAGGTAACCCGCGCCGACCAGCTTCACCCAGCCGAGGCTGATCAGCGAGGCGGCCAGCAGCAGCGCGATCGAGCGGAACGCGAACGCGCCGAGCATGCCGAACTGCAGCGCCTTTTTCTGCTGCGCTTTCGGGAGGCCGAGGACCAGGATGGCGAGCACCATCGCGTTGTCGGCGCTCAGCAGCCCCTCGAGCGCGATCAGCAGCGCGATGGTGACGAAATCAGACGGTACGAACATCGATGCGCGAATCCATCCCGAACATACTACTGCTCAACTTGACGGGTCTCCTATCAACGCCTACATTGGATCGAGAACGCTCGCGGTTCAGCACTGAACCCAATACCACAATGGATTTCAAGGACTACTACTCCACGCTCGGGGTCTCTAAAACCGCCAGTCAGAAAGAGATCAAGGCGGCCTACCGGAAGCTCGCGCGCAAGCACCATCCCGACGTCAACCAGGGCGACAAATCCGCCGAAGGACGCTTCAAGGAGGTCAACGAAGCGAACGAAGTGCTGGGCGATGCCGACAAGCGGAAGAAGTACGACGAACTCGGCGCCAACTGGCGGCAGTACGAACAGACCGGCCCGCAGGGGCGCGGTGGCTCCAGTGCCGGTCAGGGCGGCTACCAGACGGTGACGCAGGACGACCTGAACGAGATGTTCGGCGGCGCACATCCGTTCTCCGACTTCTTTGAGACGTTCTTCGGAGGCGCCGGACAGGCTGGCGGATCGGGACGCGCTCGCGCATCACGCGGGGCCAGATCCGCCCGCGCGGGACGCGACATGGAGCAGGAGATCGAACTCTCCCTCGAGGACGCGCACACTGGTGCGATGCGGCGCTTCTCGATCCGAGACGGCAGCGTCGACCGGAACGTGGACGTCCGCATCCCGCCCGGCGTCACCGACGGATCGCGCGTGCGCGTGACCGCCGAAGGCGAACCTGGATCCGGCGGCGCGAAAGCCGGCGACCTCTACCTTCGCATCCGGCTGGCGCCGCACCCGCAGTTCGAGCGCAAGGGCCGTGACCTCTACACGCACGTCCAGATTCCGTTGACGACGGCGATCCTCGGCGGCGAGGCCGAGGTGAAAACGATCGCCGGCAAATCGCTACGGCTCAAGATTCCGCCGACGACGCAGAACGCGCAGGTGTTCCGGCTGAAGGGACACGGGATGCCGGTCGCCGGCAAGCCGCATGAACACGGTGACCTCTACGCGACGGCCGACGTCCAGCTGCCGCGCAAGATCACGCCCGAGCAGCGCGCGCTCTTCGAAGCGCTGCAGAAACTCGAAACACAACCCCAGGCCACTTAGCCATGAACATCAACAAGTACACCGAGAAGGCGCGGGAGGCGGTCGCCGCCGCGATCGAGCTGGCGCGCCGGGCCAACAATCCGCAGGTCGAACCGGAGCACCTCCTGGTCGCACTCGTCGAGCAGCGCGAGGGCATCGTCCCGAACCTGCTGCGCAAGATGAGCGCGGATCCCAACGCCGTCGGCCGCGCATCGCGCGACCTGCTGAAGAAGCTGCCCACGGCGTACGGCGGGTCGGAACCAGGCGTGTCGCCTCGCCTCACGTTGGTCACCGACCAGGCGCAGGCCGAAGCCGGTCGCATGAAGGACGAGTTCGTCAGCACCGAGCATCTGTTTATCGCGCTGGCGGACGAAGGCGGGCGCTCTCCTTCCGCGCAGCTGCTGAAGCAGAGCGGCGTGGCGCGCGACGCCATCCTCCAGGCGTTGACGACCGTCCGCGGCTCGCAGCGCGTGACGAACGAGAACCCGGAAGGCACCTACGAAGCGCTCGAGAAGTACGGCCGCGACCTGACGAAGATGGCGCGCGAGAAGAAACTCGACCCGGTGATTGGCCGCGACGAGGAAATTCGCCGCGTCATCCAGGTGCTCTCGCGGCGCACGAAGAACAACCCGGTCCTCATCGGCGAGCCCGGCGTCGGTAAGACCGCAATCGTCGAAGGCCTCGCCAGCCGCATCGAACGCGGCGATGTGCCCGAGGGCCTGAAGAACAAACGCATCGTCGCGCTCGACATGGGATCGCTCATCGCGGGCGCGAAGTACCGCGGCGAGTTCGAGGAACGGCTGAAGGCGGTGCTCAAGGAGATCACCGACGCGCAGGGACAGATCATCCTGTTCATCGACGAGCTGCACACGGTCGTCGGCGCGGGCGCATCGGAAGGGTCAATGGACGCGTCCAACATGCTGAAGCCAATGTTGGCGCGAGGTGAACTACACACAGTCGGCGCGACCACACTCGACGAGTACCGGAAGTACATCGAGAAGGATGCCGCACTCGAGCGGCGCTTCCAGCCCGTGATGGTCAACGAACCAACGGTCGAGGACACGATCAGCATTCTGCGCGGCCTGCGCGAACGCTACGAGATCCACCACGGTGTGACGTTCAAGGATGCGGCGCTGGTGGCGGCGGCCGTGCTGTCCAACCGCTACATCCCCGACCGATTTCTCCCGGACAAGGCGATCGACCTCGTCGACGAAGCCGCCTCGAAACTGCGGATGGAGATCGACTCGATGCCGGCGGAGCTCGACGAACTCGAACGCCGCATTATGCAACTCGAGATCGAGCGCGAGGCGCTGCGCAAAGAGCGCGACAAGGCGTCGAAGGAACGACTCGGCAAGCTCGAGAAGGAACTGGCCGATCTGAAGGAAGAACGCGGCCGGCTGGCCAGCCACTGGCAGCAGGAAAAAGATCTGATCCAGCAGTCGCGCAAGCTCAAGGAAGAACAGGAGGCGCTCCGCGCCCGTATCGAAACCGCCCAGCGTGCCGGCGACTACACCAAGGCGTCAGAGCTGCAATACGGCGGCGTGCCCGAACTGGATCGACGGATTCACGAGGTCGAAGCCAAGCTGGCCGACATCCAGAAAAGCCAGCGAATGCTGAAAGAAGAAGTCGACGAGGAAGACATCGCCGACGTCGTCAGCAAATGGACGCACA
>JAYVMG010000045.1:0-1994 GCA_043759095.1 Acidobacteriota bacterium
GCCACCGTTGAACTTCGACGCGTACTTTCCCGGCACCTGGACGTTTGAATGGGACATGCCGGAAGGACCCCTCGGGCCGTCGGGGCAAGTCACCGGGACGACGGTCTACAAAGTGATCGAGGCGGGCAGGGTTTACGAGGCCGACACGAATGCGAGCGGTCCCGGCGGCGCGTTCAGGCTGCACGAGTTGATCGAGTACCAGAAGGACAACAAAGCGCTGTCGCGTTACGTCACCGACAGCCGCGGCTTTTCGTATCTGCAACTCGCCACCATCGGCGGCGACCTTGGCGGGATCTACAACATCTTTTACGACAGCACGCCGTTCACGCTCAACGGCCACACGGTGCGCATCAAGCACGGACTGCGGACGATGTCGCCGTTTAACTACAAAGTGGCGACCACGGTGTCGGTCGACGGGGGACCGTTCAAGAACTACGGCAACCCGTGGTGGCGTAAGGACGCGGCGGGGAAATAGGGCTCAAGGCTTAGGGCTGAGGGCGGCTGGAGGACAGATGCGACGAGTATTGATGACGATCGTGTTCGCGGGCGCGCTGATGATCGCCGCGCGCGGCCTTCAGGCGCAGGGCGACGGCGGTTACAAGCTCGTACCGAACTGGCCGAAGCTGCCGGCCGGGATGTACTTCGGCTTGAAAGAAGCGCCGCTGCCACCGGCTGAGCGTGATGCGCAGGCGGCGGCCCGGCGCGCGAGCGGACGAGGAGCTGGCGGCGGTGGGAGCGCGGCCACAGGCGGACCGACGAATCAGCCTGGCATCTCGGGCCTGGCCATCGATCAGCACGATCGCATCTACGTCTTCAACCGCGGCGTGAAGCCCGTGATGGTCTTCGACAGCGACGGTAACCTTGTGCTCTCAGGCGCCGATCAGGTGATCAACGGCAAGACGATCAACCCGTCGTGGCAGCACTCGGGCGGCGTTGACTGGGACGGCAACGTCTACGTCATCGAACGCGACGCGCATCGTATCGTCAAGCTGAGTCCAAAGCTCGACAAATTCCTGCTGCAGCTGGGAACGACGGGCGAGAAGGGGAACGACGCGACGCATCTGAACCTGCCGTCGGGGATCGCGATCCTTCACAACGGCAACATGATCGTCACCGACGGCTACGGCAACAACCGCACGATCCTGTTCGACAAGACCGGCAAGTTCATCAAGCAGGTCGGCAAGGGCGCCGGCGGCCCCGAGGATAAAGGCGCCGGGCCTGGCGAATGGAATCTGCCGCACAAGATCGCGGTCGATGCGGACGAGAATCTGTACATCATCGATCGCGAGGGTCATCGTCTCGAGGTGTTCGACAGGAACATGAACTACATCCGCGAGATCCGCAACGACTGGAATCCGTGGGACGTGAACATCTCGCGCAAGGGGACCGAGGGCATCGGCTGGATCGCCGATCACAAGGACGAGCGCGTCCTGCGTTTCAACTTGAAGGATGGCAAGATCACCGCGGTGTGGGGCAAGCAGGGCTGGGGGCCCAGCGAGTTCGACTGGGTCCACGGCATCGTCGTCGATTCGAAGGGCGCGGTGTATGCGGCCGACACCTACGGTCAGCGGATTCAGAAGTTCGTGCGAACGGGTGTGCCGTCAACCTCAGGACAGAGATAGCACGGACAAATAGCAACCACAAAGGACACTGAGGACACAGAGGATCAATCCTGTACGAAAAGAGATTTGACCTTCGCGTCCTCTGTGGTGGAGCGTTTTGGCGCAAGGACTCGCAGCACCACCGGCACGAACAGCAGCGCCGTGACCACCCAGCCGACAGTATTCTCGTTCAGCAGCGGCGCGTGAAACTGACCGGACAGATCAATCGTCCGGCTCCACGCGTCGCCGCCCACTTCCTCGACCAGCAACCGGCCATCGGCGCGGCGGATGGTCAGCGGATACGGATCGATGACGAGGCCGTAGTACCACCGCAGCGTGTGCGCATCCGTGGGCATGCGCCCGCGCAGGCGATAGGTAGCCAGTCCCTCGACC
>JAYVMG010000046.1:0-5328 GCA_043759095.1 Acidobacteriota bacterium
CTATTGCTGCACCGCGCGCCCTCCGACGCCGCCCGGATGCTATCGGCTGACACGGTCGCGTCGATCCTGAAAGGCGAACCTCAACGCGAATTGCCGATCGTCGCCGCGCCAGTAACAGAGCCGATCGTCGCCGCGCCGGTAACGGAGATGTCAGGCGAGGAGCGCGGTTGGCCGAGTACGACCCAAACGACCGTTGCCCCCGGACGCGAGGCCCACGCAAGCGCAGACATCGAAATGTTCGCGGCCCCCGCGCGTGAGGTCACGGAAGGCGTCGCGCCGATCGAGACCCCCCCTGAGGCCGCCACGACGTCGTCGCCATCCGACGTCGGAGCGTTTGACGGATCGGGATCGTCCGCAGACTTGGCGCTGCCGCACAGGACGCCACGGCCGGTCGAGGCGATCGTCGAGACGGCGTTCGGCGGCGCGTTCTATCTGATCAATGTCGGCATCGCGCTCGGCTTGTACGGCGACTTCACCATGCCGCTCTCGCCGGGGCTCGATTTGCCGATCTGGGATTTCATCGCTCTCGTCACCACGCGTTTGGTGGCGGATGAGGGCGAGCGGCTCGCGGCCGATCCGCTCCTGCCGTTTCTCGGGCAGCTCGCCGGCCGTGCGCCGTCTGAAGCCCCCGGTGCGCATCGCGTCCCGCCAAGATCGTGGACGCTGCCGGCCGAGTGGCACATCGGCCTGGACGAACCCGGCGATGCGGAGACGTACGAGCGATGGGCCGACTGGCTGGCGCCGCGGATCGCGGCGCGGTTGGCGCGAGCGCTTCGAGTGGAGAAGCAGGTCGCCGGCCACCTGCTGATACGGTGCGGCGCGCGTGTCTCGCTCTCACCATCGCATCTCGATGTGGCGTTCGCACTCGACGATCTGCCGATTGAAGTGAGGATCGCGGGTCTCGACCGCGATCCCGGGTTCGTGCCCGCGGCCGCGCTGACGGTCGGGTTTTCCTATGTCTGAACCGGCCGGCCCGATGCTGTCGTCGTTCGACGGACTGCCGCGGACCCCGGTAGTGCACTTCAAGCTGTGGATGTACGCGGCCGTGCTCCGCGTGCTCACCAGCGCCGTTGCGCGCTGCGAGTCGTGGGAGGATCTGTTCGAACGGTTCCCGTTCCTCGCGTACTACAACAACGAGCTCGCCGGCTCCGGGATCGGCGGCGCGGACACGAGCGACGCGCTGGTCCAATGGGTCGACGCGATCCTCGCCTGGGAAGCCGCGACGGACACGCACTTGCCGCTGCGCGCCCTGCGCCAGGCCGGCGCGCTCGACGCCGACGCGCTCGCCCTGCTGATGACGATCGGCCTGCCGGACGAAGATCCGCGCTTCGGCGTGGTGTTCGACTGGCTTCAGGGCGAAATCGGCCAGAAGCGGCCGACCGCCGGTCTGCTCGCCGCGTGGTGGGACGGCGCGCTGGCGAGCACCTCCGTTCACGCGCAGGCCAGACGGCTGCACGAGCTCGGCCTCATTCAGCCGGTGCACGCCGACGGTCCACGCGTCGAACGGAGCTTCCAAATCGCCCCGGCGATGTGGGACGCGGCTCGTGGCGACGTACACGACGAACCGGCCGGCGGACTCCACCACACGCCGGCCAACCGGCTGGTCTCGCTCGGCGATCTCATCGGCGTTCCGGATCTGTTGACGTCTCTCTCTCGTCTGCCCTCGCTGATCGCCGCCGGCGAGTGCGACGCAGTGGTGATCCGCGGGCCGCGCCACAACGGCCGCGGCACCGTTGCTGGCGCGCTCGCGCGCGCGCTCGGACGCGGACTGCTCGAGATTCGCGGGCCGCTGCGGCCCGACGATGAACGGTGGCGGACGCTGGGGCCGCTCGCCACGCTGCTGCAGGCCGTGCCGCTGCTGCGGCTCGACATCGGACCAGGCGAGGCCGCCGATGTCCCACGCCTCCATGGCAGCGATGCGCCGCTGGCCATCGTGCTCGGCCGCCACGGCGGCGTGACCGGTTCCGCCGTCGAGCGTGCGATCGCGCTCTTCGTCGATCCGCCGAATCCGGCGGCCCGCGCACGGCACTGGGCCGCGGCCTGCGAGGAGACGCCGGTGGACGCGATCGACCACGTCGCCGAACGTTTTCGTCTGACCGCCGGAAACATCCGCCGCGCCGCGCGGATCGCGCGTTCGCGCGCCAGGCTCGCCGGGCGCACCGCCATCACGTCGGCCGACGTACAGGACGCCGCGCGGACGCTGAACCGCGAAGCGCTCGATGCGCTCGCCACGCACGTGACGACGCCGGCCGACTGGAGCCACGTCGCGGTGGCGCCGCACACGCGCCGCGAGCTCGCCGAGCTCGAGCGCCGATGCCGCGTCCGCGAACGGCTCGGCGCCGCCGTCGGTCCCGCCCTCGCGCCCCAGCTCACGTGCGGCGTCCGCGCGCTGCTCTCCGGCCCGAGCGGCGTTGGCAAGTCGATGGTCGCGCGGGCGCTCGCCACCTCGCTGCAGATGGATCTCTATGTCGTGAACATCGCGGCGATTCTGAACAAGTACGTCGGGGAGACCGAAAAAAACCTGAACGATCTGTTCGCCCGTGCCGAGGAGCTCGACGTCATGCTCCTGCTCGACGAGGGGGACGCGCTGCTGACGGCGCGCACGTCGGTGTCCTCGGCCAACGACCGCTACGCAAACTTCGAGACGAATTTTCTGCTACAGCGGATCGAATCGTTCGAGGGGATCCTCGTCATTACGAGCAACGCCGCCGAGCGCATCGACGGCGCCTTTCAGCGGCGCCTCGACATCGTGATCGAGTTCACGGCGCCGGAGCCGCCCGAGCGGCTGGCCATCTGGGACGTGCACCTGCCCGAGAATCACAGCGTGCCGTACGCCGCGCTGGCGGAGGTCGCCTCGCGGTGCGTGATGACCGGCGGCCAGATCCGCAACGCGGTGCTCCACGCCGGCGCGCTCGCGATTGATGAAGGCGGACGCGTCACGGCGGCGCACGTGCAAGCTGCGGTTGAACGCGAATATCGGAAAGCGGGCGCAGTCTGCCCGCTGCGGGTGGCCGTGCATGCCTGAGCGAGCCAGCGTCCGGACGCCGGCCGCGCGCAGCGCTGCGGTCACGCAGAAGGCGCCGTCAGCCGAGACCAAGACGACGTCGCGCCGGGCGGGAACGCCGGCGCCGTCGGGCCCGCCAGTGCTGCGCCTCGTCACCGCCGCCCGGAGCGGCGAGTCGCGCGTCAGCGACGGCAGCCTCGAGGAGTTGCTGGCGTCGCCAGGTCCTGGAGAGCCGCTGTCGGAGCCGATCCGCCGCCGTCTCGAGTCGAGCCTGCGAGTGGACCTTTCGCCGGTTCGCGTTCACGGGGACAAACGCGCGCGTGCCGTGGTCGACGGCATGCACGCGCGCGCGTTCACGTTGGGCCGTCGGATTTTCCTTGGCACCGGCGAACAACCCACGGATCTCCGCTTGATGGCGCACGAAGTGGCGCACGTGGTGCAGCAGCAAAGCGCGCCCTCCGTCCAGAAATCAGGCGGCGGCACGCCCGACGCGCTCGAGCACGAGGCACACCAGGTCTCCGCAGCGGTGGTGAGCGGACAACGGGCGAGCGTCGTCGGTCGCACCTCGCCGCGACCGCAGTACTCGCTCGGCGACTGGGTGAAGAGCAAAGTCAGTGCGGTCGGGAGCGCCGTGAGCGCGGTGGTGGACGTCGTGGGCGACATCGCCGGCGCGGCGCTCAACTTCATCAAAGACCGCGCCCACAATATCCCGGGCTACGACATGGTCGGGTTCATCCTCGGCCGCGATCCGATCACGCAGCAGCCTGTGCCGCGCAATGCCGTCAATCTGATCAAGGCGGTGATGGGTCTGTGGCCCGCGGGCAGTCTGATCTTCGACGCGCTCCAGGCCCACGGCATCATCAACAAAGTCGGCGCCTGGCTGGATCCGCAATTGAGCACCCTCAAGTCCATCGTGGGCGGCATCCGGAAGGCGCTCGACGAATTCATTGCGACGCTGGGTGTGAAAGACCTGGCCAATCTCGGCGGCGCCTGGGATCGCGCCAAGCGCATCTTCTCCGAGCCGATCGATCGCGCCGGCCAGTTCGTGAAGGGCCTCGTCGGCGACGTCCTGGGGTTCATCCGCGACGCCATCCTGCTCCCGATCGCGAAGCTGGCCGAGGGTACCCCCAGCTACGACCTGCTGAAGGCCGTGCTGGGCAAGGACCCGATAACGGGGAAACCGGTCCCGCAAGACGCCGCCGCGTTGATCGGCGGCTTCATGAAGCTGATTGGCGAGGAGGAGATCTTCGAGAACATGAAAAAGGCCAACGCGGTCCCGCGCGCGGTGGCCTGGTTCAACAAGGCGCTCGCCGAGCTGAAGGCGTTCGTGAAGGAGATTCCGCCGACCTTCATCGGCGCGCTCAAGTCGCTGGAGATCGCCGACATGATTCTCGTCCCGCGGGCGTTCATCAAGCTCGCGAAGGTGTTCGGCGGGTTCGTTGTCAGATTCGTCTCGTGGGCCGGCGGGACAATCTGGAACCTGCTCGAGATTATCTTCGACGTCGTGAGCCCCGGCGCGCTCGACTACATCAAGCGCACGGGCGCTGCCCTGAACAGCATTCTGAAGAATCCGCTGCCCTTCGTCGGCAACCTCGTCAAGGCCGCAAAACTCGGCTTCCAGCATTTCGCCGATCACTTCGCCGAACATCTCAAGGCCGGACTCATCGACTGGCTCCTCGGCTCCCTGCCAGGCGTGTACATCCCGAAGGCATTCGAGCTGCGTGAGATCGTCAAGTTTGTCTTCTCAGTGCTCGGACTGACCTGGCAGAACGTGCGGGTCAAGCTCGTCAAGGTGCTCACCGAGCCCGTCGTGGCAGCGATGGAGATCGGCGCCAAGATCGTGGTCACGCTGGTCAAGGACGGCCCAGCGGCGGCGTGGGAAGAGATCAAGGGTGAGCTCACCAACCTCAAGGACATGGTCATCAAGGGCATCATCAGTTTCGTCGTCGACACGGTCGTGAAAAAGGCGGTGCCGAAGCTCATCGCCATGTTCATTCCCGGCGCCGGCTTCATCTCGGCGATTCTCTCGATCTACGAAACGGTCATGGTGTTCGTCAACAAGATCAAGACCATCGCCCAGGTGGTCAAAGGTTTCATCGACTCGATCGTCAACATCGCGAACGGCGTCATCGATGCGGCCGCCGAGCGCGTGGAAAGCACGCTCGCCAAGCTGCTGTCTCTCGCGATCAGCTTCCTCGCGGGCTTCCTCAGCCTGGGCAACATCGCCGACAAGATCATGGGAGTGATCAAGAAACTCCAGGACGTGGTCGACAAAGGGCTGAACAAACTGATCGACGTGCTCGCGACGCTGGGGAAGAAGCTGT
>JAYVMG010000047.1:0-13958 GCA_043759095.1 Acidobacteriota bacterium
TGAAACGCGTCGATGCCGACGCGGCCACGGTGCAAACGGAACTCGACCAGACCAGCGCGCGCATGGATGCGCTGCAGCGATCGGCAACCGCCGAGCTTCCCGAACTGAACGAGCGGCTCGTCGAAATCTACAAACTTGGGCAGGCGCGGTACCTGCGGCTTCTGCTCTCGACGTCGGACCTGCGGCGCCTCGGTCAGTCGACGCGCACGGTGGCCGCGCTCGCCAAGCTCGATCGCGATCGCATCGCCACGCACGCGCAGACGCTCGCCGATCTCGAGACCGCGCGCAAGACGCTCGAAGAGCGCCGCACGACACTCGGCACGCTGCGCGCGGCGGCCGCCAAAGCCGAGGCCGCCGCCCAGCGCGCTGCGCAGGCGCGCTCCGACCTCATTCGCGACATCGACAAGCGTCGCGATCTCAACGCACAGCTGTCAGGCGAGCTTCAAGGGGCGCAGCAGAAGCTGCAGACCGCGTTGCGCGATCTAGCGACGGGCGCGCCCGTCACCGAGGCCGCGCTCCCGCTGCGTCCGTTCCGCGGCGCCCTCGAATGGCCGGTCAGCGGTAACGTCCAGCGCAGGTTCGGCCGTGGCTCCGCATCGAACGGCATCGAGATCGCATCACCCGAAGGCGCCGACGCCCTGGCCATCCACGACGGAACGGTCGCGTTTGCGGGCACGTTCGAGGGTTTCGGGAACCTGGTGATCCTGGATCACGGCGCCCAGACGTTCAGCTTGTACGGCGATTTGCTGGAGATTGGCGTCAAGAAAGGCGGACGGGTCGAACACGGCCAGCCGGTCGGCACCGTCGGGCCCATCCCCTCAGGATCCGAGGGCATCTACTTCGAACTGCGCGTCGACGGTCGGCCGGTCGATCCCGTACAATGGCTGAAGAAACGCTAGGCCCAGAGACCCGAGGTGCTATGAGTTCTCGCACGCGCAGGATCGTGATGTCCATCTCCGCGCCCGTGATCGCCTTTGCGATCGTCGGCGGGTTCCTCGGCCGCGTGCTGGCGCGTGAAGACACCTACCAGCACCTCAAGATTTTCGACGATGTGGTCAGCCTGATCTCCAGCAACTACGTCGAGGAAGCCGACATCGACAGGGTGATGCGCGGCGCGATGCACGGTCTCGCCGACTCGCTCGACCCCGACAGCGCGTACCTGACGGCCGCGCAGGTCAAGCAGGTCGAGAGCGGCGCCGCGCTCGCACCGGGTGGCGTCGGACTCGAACTCACGCGTCAGTACTATCTCCGCGTCATCGCCGCGCGCGACAACTCGCCGGCCGCCAAGGCCGGCCTGCGCACCGGCGACTACATCCGCGCGATTAACGACGTGCCGACCCGCGACATGTCGGTGTGGGAAGGCACGCGGACGCTGCGCGGGACGCCGGGTACGAAAGTCACCATCACGATCATCCGCGGCAACGCGAACGATCCGCACGTCATCGAACTCACCCGCGAAACCGAACCGGCATCCGTCGTCAATGGACGCATCGCGGGGGCAGGCATCGGCTATGTCCGCGTCGCCGTCATCGGCCCGAACACGGCGGCGCAGGTGAAATCGCAGGTGGCCGAGCTGACCAAGGGCGGCGCCTCGAAGCTGGTCGTCGACGTGCGCCGAGCGTCGAACGGCACGATCGACGAGGGGCTCGCCATCGCGCGGCTGTTCGTCGGCAAGGGCACGCTGGCGATCCGCGAGGCCAAGAGCGGTACGCGCGACACGATCGTCGCCGGATCCGGCGACGGCTCGATCACGCTGCCAACCGTCGTCCTGGTCGATACGGGGACGTCGGGCGCGTCCGAGATCTTCGCGTCCGCGATGGTCGGAAATCAGCGGGCGGACCTGATCGGCGAGCACACGATTGGACGCGCGGCATCGCAAAAGCTGGTCCGGCTGCCTGACGGGGCCGGCCTGTGGCTGTCGACCACCCGCTACCTCACGCCCAAGGGCGACCCGCTGCACGAAAAAGGCCTCGAGCCGACCGTCCTGGTGGACGATCCGGACGTGGAGTTCGGCGCCCCGGCGTCCACGAAGGACCCCATCCTCGAGAAGGCCATCGAACGGCTGGCCGACAAGAAAGCCGCCTGATTCTGCTATACTGACCGTTCGTCTAACTCTGTATTTTCAAAGATGTAGGCGCGTAGCTCAGAGGTTAGAGCGCCTGCTTGACACGCAGGAGGTCGGTGGTTCGAGTCCACCCGTGCCTACCACGCTCTTCGCAATCCCCGAATGAGTCAGGTCACAATCACCCTTCCGGATGGCTCGGTTCGCAGTGTGCCGACGGGCACGCTCGTACGCGGCGTGGCGGAAGAGATCTCTCCAAATCTCGCCAAAGCGGCGCTGGCTGGCGTGGTCGACGGCAAGCTCGTCGACCTAACGTTCCCGCTCGACCGGGACGCGGCGGTCCGGATCGTTACCGACCGGAGCCCTGAAGCGATCGGCATGTTCCGCCACAGCACCGCGCATCTGCTCGCGGCGGCCGTCACGAACATGTTCCCCGGCGTGCAATGCGGCATCGGTCCGGCCACCGACGAAGGCTTCTTCTACGACTTCGTCGTCCCGCGTCCGTTCGTGCCCGAGGATCTCGAAGCGATCGAAGCGAAGATGAAGGAGTTCGTCTCGCAGGATCTCGTCTACGAACGGCAGCTGTGGCCGCGCAAGGAGGCGAAGGCGTTCTTCGAAAAGCGAGGTGAGCCGCTGAAGATGCAGCTCATCGACGAGAAGACCGAAGGCCAGCAGGACGTCTCCGTCTACACGATCAAGGACACGGACACCTTCGTCGACTTCTGCGTCGGCCCGCACGTGCCGACCACCGCCAAGCTGAAAGCGTTCAAGCTGCTGACAACGTCGAATGCGTACTGGAAGGGCGACGCGCGCAACCAGCCGATGCAGCGCGTCTACGGCACCGCGTTCGGCAGCGAAAAGGATCTGAAAGCCTACCTCACGCAGGTCGAGGAAGCGAAGAAGCGCGACCACCGCAAGCTGGGGCGCGAGCTCGGGCTCTTCACATTCCATCCCTGGGCGCCGGGCGCGGCGTTCTGGCTCGACAAGGGCACGACGCTGTACAACACGCTGGCTAACTACATGCGCGACGTGCTGTTCCCCGCCGGCTACGTCGAGGTGAAGACACCGCTCGTCTACAACAAGGCGCTGTGGGAGCGCTCCGGGCACTGGAAGCACTACCGGGACAACATGTTCCTCATCGAATCCGAAGGCGAGACGATGAGCATGAAGCCGATGAACTGCCCCGGCCACTTCCTCACGTTCGCGAGCCAGACGCACAGCTATCGGGATCTGCCGGTGCGGTATCACGAGCAGACGCCGCTGCATCGCAACGAGGCCTCGGGTGTGCTCTCGGGGCTGACCCGCGTCCGCCAGTTCTCGCAGGACGATGCGCACTGCTTCGTGACGCCCGAGCAGATTGGCGACGAGGTCGAGCGGCTGATTCGTCTGGTCCAGCGTGTGTACGGCGATTTCGGCCTGCCGTTCACCGCGAAGCTGTCGACGATGCCCGACGAGCACATGGGTGAGGTCGCGACCTGGGATCATGCGGAGTCCCAGCTCAAGGCGGCGCTCGAGCGAAGCGGCATGGCCTACGACCTGAACGCCAGGGACGGGGCATTTTACGGTCCGAAGATCGATTTCGACGTCACGGATGCGATCGGCCGGAAGTGGCAGTGCGCCACGATCCAGCTCGATTACATGCAGCCGGAGAACTTCGACCTGAAATATATCGGGGCAGACAACACCGAGCACCGGCCGGTGGTCATCCATCGGGCAATTTTCGGCAGCTTCGAGCGGTTCATCGCAATCCTGATCGAGCACTATACCGGGGCGTTTCCGCTCTGGCTGGCGCCGATTCAGGCGACGGTCCTGCCGATTGCCGATCGTCACCTGCCCTACGCCGCCGAGGTGCGGGCGCAGCTCAGGCAGGCTGGCCTCCGGGCCGATCTCGACGAGCGGCAGGAAAAGATTGGATATAAGATCCGGGAGGCCCAGCTGCAGAAAGTGCCCTACATGCTGGTCATCGGCGACCGGGAAGTTGAAACAGGGGCAGTCGCTGTCCGCGGCCGCGTGGACGGGGACATTGGCGCTTGGTCTGTCGATGTATTCGCGCAGTGGGCTCTAACCGAATCCGCGACGAAGGGCCAACAGACGGTGAAGGCGTTGGCCGGCGTGAAGGTTGAGAGCGTCGCGTTCGGCAGCACCGAGAAGACTCGCGTCGGTAACAACTAGGAGGTCTATATCGCTTTCGACAGAAGTCCCCGCCGAGATGACCGCACGCGGGTAAACGAACGCATCCGGGTACGGGAAATCCGGGTCATCGACGACACGGGCGAGCAGCTCGGCATCATGCCGCCGCCGCAGGCCCTGGCGATCGCCAAGCAGAAGGGACTCGACCTGGTCGAGATCTCGCCGACGGCCGTGCCGCCGGTCTGCCGGATCATGGATTTCGGGAAATACCAGTATCAGGAGCAGAAGCGCGCGCGCGAAGCTCGGAAGCACCAGAAGGTGATCGAGGTCAAAGAGATCAAGTTCCGCCCGAAGGTCGACGAGCACGACTACCAGTTCAAGAAGAAGCACATCGAGCGCTTTTTGGAGGACGGGGACAAGGTCAAGGCAACGATTTTCTTCCGTGGCCGCGAGATGGCGCACCCGGAGATCGGGCGCCGGATTCTCGAGCGGCTCATCGGGGAGCTGGGCGACGTGGCGCTCGCGGAGACGATGCCGCGGATGGAAGGCAATCAGATGCACACCATCCTGACGAGGCGTCCGCAGAGCGGAGGCGGGAAAGCAAAGGCGGCCGCGAGTTCGGCAGCGGCCACGAAGTAACGCGACGAGGATGTGATGGCGAAAAAAGCGAAGAAGATCAAACTCAAGACCCACCGCGGCGCGGCGAAGCGCTTCAAGCGGACCAAGAACGGGAAGTTTCTGCGTGGCAAGGCATTCAGCCAGCACATCCTGACGAGCAAGACCAGGAAGCGGAAGCGGGGCCTCAAGGGAACGACGACCGTAGCGGCGTGCGACGTGCCGAAGATCGCACGCATGCTGCCGTATAAATGAAGGGGCTCAGGGCTTCGGGCTCAGAGCTGAGGTTAGGGAGTAGAAGATGCCGCGTGTAAAAAGAGGAACCGTCCGCCGGGCCAAGCGCAAGAAACTGCTGAAGCTCGCGAAGGGCTATTACGCCAATAAGAGCAAGCTGTATCGCGCCGCGAAAGAATCGGTCGACACCGCGCTCAAGTACGCCTTCGTCGGGCGCCGCCGCAAGAAGCGCGATTTCCGCCGTCTGTGGGTCGTCCGCATCAACGCGGCCGCGCGCGAGCATGGCCTCACCTACGGGCAGATGATCAACGGGCTGAAGAACGCCGGGATCACGCTCGATCGCAAGAGCCTCTCCGAACTGGCCATCTCCAGCCCGGCGGCATTTGCGACGCTGGCGAAGCAGGCCAAGGCTGCGGCGAAGTTCGCCGTGAAGTCCGCCAAGAACGTCGAGAAGGCTGCCGCGTCGAAGGTGGCCAACGCCAAAGCGGCCGCTCGCGCGTAACAACTGGGGCTAGGGACTAGGGGCTGGGGGCTAGCACGCCGGGGTTGCCTGTCCAGCCCCAAGCCCCTACTCTAGTCTCTATCTCATGTCCGACCTCCAACCAAGTCTAGAAGCCGTCGCCGCGCACGTCGCCGCGTTCGAGCGTGAGCTCTCGGCGGCCCCGTCCCTCAACGACGCCAAATCCCTCCGCGACCGGTACCTCGGACGCAAGAACAGCATCGTCGCGGCGTGGATGCAGCTGATCGGCAGCGCGCCGGTCGATCAGAAGAAACACATCGGCCAGTACGCAAACGCGCTGAAGATCGCCATCGAGGCGCGGTGGACGGCGTATGAAGAGGCGGCGCAGAACGCCGCGCCCGCCGGTGGCGTCGACGTCACGCTTCCGGGCCGGCAACCGCGGCTCGGCCACCGTCATCCGCTGACCGTCGTGCGCGATCGCATGGAAGAGATCTTCACGCGCATGGGCTTCGCGATCGTCGAAGGCCCTGAAGTGGAAGACGAGTGGCACTGCTTCGACGCGCTGAACATGCCGGCCGAGCATCCCGCGCGCGACATGCAGGACACGCTGTACCTGGCGAGCCCGATGCCGCCCATCGCCGGCGACCCGGAGTCGCTGGTGCGCACGATGCTGCGGACGCACACCTCAGCCATGCAGATCCGCTACATGCAGGCCCACCAGCCGCCAATCCGCATTGTCGTGCCGGGACGCGTGTATCGGCGCGACGATCTCGATCTGACGCACACGCCGATGTTCTCGCAGATGGAGGGGCTGGTCGTCGGCGAGGGGATTTCACTGTCGGACCTGAAGGGGACGCTGCTCGCCTTCGCGCGCGACATGTTCGGCGAGCAGTCGCGGCTGCGGTTCCGCCCGAGCTTCTTCCCGTACACCGAACCGAGCGCCGAAGTCGACATCAGCTGCTGGGCGTGCGACGGCGCCGGCTGCTCGATGTGCAAAAAGAGCGGCTGGATCGAAATCCTCGGCTGCGGCATGGTCCACCCGGCAGTCTTCGAGGCAGTCGGCTACGACCCCGAGACATACACCGGCTTCGCCTGGGGCATCGGCATCGAACGCGTCGCGATCCTGCGCTATCAGGTGGAGGACATCCGGTTGTTCTACGAGAACGACCTGAGATTCCTGGAGCAGTTTCCGTATTAGCCACGAAGGCACGAAGACACGAAGAAGACACGTACTGTTTTGAACCGCTTCGTGCCTTCGTGTCTTCGTGGCCAACTTACTTATGCGACTAGTCCTTTCATGGCTCCGTGAATTCGTCGACGTGCAGGCGCCGGCCGAAGACGTCGCGCGCGCGCTCGCCCTGCGCGGCTTCGAGGTCGCGTCGATCGAATCGCTCAGCGGCGATGACGCCGTGATCGATCTCGACGTCACCGCCAACCGTCCGGACGCTCTGAGCGTCCTCGGGCTGGCGCGTGAGGTGGCGACCGCGTATGACCTCCCGCTGACGCTGCCGTCCGCGGGCGCCGGTGCGCGTGTGGCGCTCGCGTCAGTGCCGTCCGGATCGTCCGATCGGGTCACGGTCGCCATCGACGATCCTGAGCTGTGCCCGAGATACGCGGCGGCCGTCGCCGACGTGCGCGTAGGCCCATCGCCGGCGTGGCTCGCGGCACGCCTGCACGCCGCCGGCATCCGGCCGATCAGTTCGATCGTCGACATCACCAACTACGTGAACCTCGAGCTCGGCCAGCCGATGCACGCGTTCGATCTCGCGCGCCTTGCGGGCGCCGAGCTTCACGCGCGCCGCGCGAAACCTGGCGAGACGATCACGACGCTCGACGGCGTCACGCGCACGCTCGAGCCCGACATGCTCGTCATCGCCGACCGCGATCGCGTGCAGGCAGTCGCCGGCGTCATGGGAGGATCGGCGTCTGAAGTGTCGGCGACGACGACGACGATGGTGTTCGAGAGCGCGTATTTCACACCGGCGTCCGTACGCCGGACCAGTAAGCGGCTCGGCCTGAAAACCGAGGCGTCCTCGCGCTTCGAGCGCGGCGCGGACGTCAATGGACAGGTGATCGCCATCCAGCGCGCCATGGCGTTGATGCAGCAGATCGGCGCAGGGCAACCGGTGGGATCGATCGTCGACGTCTACCCGCGACCGCGCACCGCGCAGCGGCTGCACCTCCGGCGCGACCGTCTGGCGCGCCTGCTCGGCGCGTTGGTGCCTGATCGGGAGGTGGAGCGAATCCTGCGCGGCCTGGGACTCGAGGTCACGCCGGCCGGTGACGGCTGGGACGTGATCGCGCCAACGTTCCGCGTCGACCTGCTGCGCGAAGTGGATCTGATCGAAGAAGCGGGCCGCCACTACGGCTTCGACAAGCTCGACGCGACCTTCCCCGTGGTCACGCAGCCCGCGCCGCCACCCGATCCGCGCATCACGCGCGATCAGCTCGCGCGCCGTGTCCTGACGGCGTCCGGATTCTCCGAGGCGGTGACGTTCGGCTTCATCGAGGCCAAAGCCGTCGAGGTCTTTCGAGGAACGAGCCAGAGCGTCCCTGCGGTCTCTGCGGTCAATCCGACGGTCGCGATCGCGAACCCACTCTCCGGCAAGTTCGACACGCTGCGTCCGTCACTGCTGCCAGGACTCGTCGATGCTGTCGCGCACAACCGGCGCCACGGCCGGCGCGACGTGCAGTTGTTCGAGATCGGCACGCGGTTCGCACCCTCAGGAGAAACGCGCGGTGTTGCCGTCGCGTGGACCGGAACCGGTGGCGTCGAGCACTGGTCTGGCGGCGCGCGCGAGGTCGACTTCTTCGACGTCAAAGGCGTCGCCGAACATCTGTGCGACGCGCTGGGTGTAGCCATTCGCTGCGAGCCCGAGCGCGAGCCGTTCCTGGTGGCCGGCCAGACAGCCAGGATGGTGATCGTCGGTGGACCGGAACACGGCGCCGTCGTGGGACTCGTCGGCCAACTCGCGCCGGCGGTCGCGGATGCGCGCGGGCTGCCGCGACAGGATCGCGTGTTCGTTGCGGAAGCCGATCTCGATCTGCTGGCGCGCGCGCGCGTGTCGGCCGACGACGCCACCCGCCCCCTGCCGCGTCACCCGTTCGTCGTCCGCGACCTGTCGTTCGTGGTGGCGGATGCCTTGCCTGCCGAAATCATTCGTGGCACCATTCTGACAGCCGGACGCAATCGGCCGGCGCCGCTCGACACGGTGAGCTTTTTCGATCGCTA
Organism: Acidobacteriota bacterium; assembly: GCA_043759095.1. Classification (GTDB taxonomy): domain Bacteria; phylum Acidobacteriota; class Vicinamibacteria; order Vicinamibacterales; family CAVVIG01; genus CAVQFC01. The sequence goes on from JAYVMG010000047.1 coordinate 8,734, forward strand.
TCAGGGCAAAGGCGTACCGGCCGGCGCCGTGAGCCTCTCGGTCCGGCTGGTGTTCCAGGCGGATCGCACCTTGACCGACGCGGAAATCCAGCAAAGCGTCGACACCATTCTGGCCGCGCTCGTCCGCGAGCATGCGGCCGTGCAGCGATAGGACATTTCGTCGTTTGATCATCTCGTGATCTGGTCATCTCCTTTTTCATGTGACGCAATCACCAGATAGCCAGATGACCAGAGACAAGGATCAGTGATGGCAAAGACAGCGACCCGCAGCGTGGATCTCGAACCCATCGACCGGCTGGAGGAGAAGGTGAAACTTCTCGTCGCGATGGTCGAGCGCATGAAGATCGAGACGGCCCGCGCCACCGAGGACAACCAGCGCCTGTCGAGCGAACTGGAGAGTCTGCGCGAGCGGCTGTCGTCGAGCGAAGGGCTCATCACCGAACTGACCGCGTTGAAGGATGAACGCGACGTGATCCGCACACGCGTCACCGACATGCTCGAACAGCTCGAGTCGCTCAGCCTCTAAATGTCCAACGACGCCGTCATCTCGGTCGAGATCCACGGGCAGCGTTACCCGATCCGCAGCGGGCTGGATCAGGAGTACGTCGCGCGGCTGGCGCAGTACGTCGACGAGAAGATGCGCGCCGCCGCCGACTCCACGCCCACCGGCGACTCGCTGCGGCTCGCGGTGCTCGCCGCGCTGAACGTCGCCGACGAACTGTTCCGGTGCCGCGACGGCACCCGCGCCGGGAACGGCGAACTGGCCGAACGCGCGGGCGAACTCGAGCGCCTGCTCGACCGCGTTCTCTCCGCCTGAACCTTTGAGCCCGAGAACCTTGAACCCAGAACCGAGAACCTATAGGATCGGTTCGAGAGTTTTGGTCCTGCGTTGTTCGTGATGGCGGATGGCTCGTTGAGCCAATGTTTACCCAAGTGAGTCGCGAACCCGCGTGGTGTGCATGCCTCTGTAACGAGGAAGCCTGAAGCGCGGTTAGTTATAGCGGTTCCACCTGCTTTAGCAGGTTCATCGACCACCCCACACGGCAAGGCGGGACTTTTCGCTCGCGCACCCCACCAGTTCTTCTCGTTCATCGGACTCATCTGGGGGTCTGACCCCGGTAACGGGAAAGGACGTCACGCGTGCTGTCTGATATCGCGAAGAACGCAATTCCCGTCCTCGTCACCGGCATCATGTTCGCCGTGTGGGTCGCCAACCGTAAACGCATCGCGGCCGACACCATCGGACGCGCGGAAGCGCAGGCTGAGCGCTTGTCGAAGGACGCCGAGCGCGACGCCGAGACCACCAAAAAAGCAGCGCTGCTCGACGCCAAGGAGCAGGCGCACGAGATCCTGATGGAAGCCGAGCGGCAGGCGCGCACGGACCGTCAGCAGGCGGCGGCGCTCGAGCAGACGCTCTCCCGACGCGAGTCGGCGGCCACGGAGCGGCAATCGGCCATCGAACGCCTCGAACGCGAATTGAGCGGCCGCGACAAGGCGCTCGTCGAGCGCGAAACATGCGCGGCGGCAGCTGCAGCGAAATACGAGCAGCTCGTCGCGCAGCAGAAGCACGAACTCGAGCGCGTCGCCGGCCTCACGGCGGACGAAGCGAAGGAGCTGTTGATCACGCAGATCGAAGGCGAGGCGCGCCACGACTCGGCCAACCTGCTGAAGCGCCTCGACGCCGAAGCCCGCGAAACCGCCGTCGATCGCGCCAAGCAGTACATCACCGAGGCCATTCAGCGCTGCGGCGCGGAGCACGCGATCGAAACCACGGTGTCGGTCGTCGATCTGCCGAGCGACGATCTCAAGGGACGCATCATCGGCCGGGAAGGGCGCAACATCCGCGCGCTCGAACTCGCCACCGGCATCGACCTGATCGTCGACGACACGCCTGGCGCCATTATCCTCTCCGGCTTCGATCCGTACCGCCGCGAAATCGCGAAGCAGGCCATCGAGCGCCTGATTGCCGACGGCCGCATCCACCCCGCGCGCATCGAGGAAGTCGTCGCCAAGGTCAAAGAAGAAACCGATGATGCGATGCGCAAGGAAGGCGCCGCGGTCGCGTTCGAACTCGGCCTGCACGATCTGCATCCGGAGATTCACCGGCTGATGGGACGCCTCAAGTACCGCACCAGCTACGGGCAGAACGTGCTCTCGCACTCCGCCGAAGTCGCGCGGCTCGCGGGGATCATGGCGCGTGAGGTCGGCCTGGACGCCCACGTCGCCGTGCGCGCCGCCTTCCTGCATGACATCGGCAAAGCGATCGATCGCGAAATGGAAGGCACGCATCTGCAGATCGGCATCGACTTCCTGCGCAAGCACGGCGAGAGCGAGGCTGTGGTGATGGCCATGGCCGCGCATCACATGGACATCGACTGGCCGTCGCTCGAGGCGATGATCGTGCAGGCCGCTGACGCGATCTCCGCGGCGCGGCCAGGCGCGCGCCGGGACATCCTCGAGTCCTACGTCAAGCGGCTCGAAAAACTCGAAGACATTGCCGACTCGTTCAAGGGCGTGTCGAAATCGTTCGCGCTGCAGGCCGGCCGCGAGATCCGCATCATGGTCGAGAGCGAGAAGATTTCAGACGAGGAAGCCGTCTGGCTGTCGAAGGACATTGCGCGCCGGATCGAGAACGAGCTCGAATACCCTGGCCAGATCAAGGTGACGGTGATCCGCGAAACCCGGGCCGTCGATTACGCGAAGTGACAATTTCCGATTGCACGGAGCGCGAGCTGATCGCGCGCATCCGCCGCGGGCTGCCGGCTGCGCCACCGTGGCTGCTCGTCGGCGTTGGTGACGACGCGGCCGTCGTCGAGCCGGAGCGCAACCGCGTCGAGGTGCTGACGGTCGACGCACTCGTTGAAGGCGTGCACTTCGATCGCGCGTTCGTGCCGCCTGATGCGATCGGCCACCGCGCGCTTGCCGTCAACCTCAGCGACCTCGCTGCGATGGGCGCGACGCCGCGCCTCGCGCTGCTCTCGATGGCGCTGCCTGCCGCGCTTCCGCTCGCCGACTTCGACGCGATCGTCGGTGGATTCGCGGCGCTGGCCGCGCGGTATCGGCTGCATCTTGTCGGCGGCAACCTGACACGGTCGCCGGGCCCGCTGATGATCGACGTCACCGTCATGGGCATGGTGAAACGGCGGCAGGCGCTGACGCGCAGCGGCGCACGGCCCGGCGATGCGATCTATGTGAGCGGAACACTCGGCGCCGCCGCGGCCGGGCTGCGAATGCTGCAGGAAGGTCTCCAACTCTCCACCACGGGGGACACGGTGGACACAGCGGTCAGAACAAATGGTTTCTCCATGTCCCCAGTGTCCCCCGTGGTGGAGAACTGTATGCAGCGCTATCTCCGGCCCGAGCCGCGCCTGCCGCTTGGCATTCACCTCGGCCGCAATCGCGCCGCATCAGCCTGCATGGACCTCAGCGACGGCCTGGCGGACGGTCTCCAGCAGATCGCGGAAGCCAGCGGCGTCGGCATGACAATCGATGCTGACGCGCTGCCGATCGATCCCGCCGCGCGCGCGCACCTCGAGGCGCTCGGCCAGGATGCGGTCGCGGAGGCTCTGACCGCGGGCGACGACTACGAACTGTTGTTCACTGTCCGTCCGCGCACGCAGCGGCGCCTGACAGCCGCGATGCGGCGCGGCGACGTGCCGCTGACGCGCATCGGCATCTGCACCGCCGGCACGGCCGTCACGCTCGAGCGTGACGCCGGTGCGGCGCCGATCGACATCGCCGATCTCCAGCCCGGGTTCAGCCATTTCCGATGATTCACCTCACCAAGGCGCTCGTCCGTCGCTGGCTGGATACGTTGCTGCACGTGGCCGACACACCTGAGCGCACGGCCGCCGCCTTCGCCGTCGGCGTGTTCTTCGGCTTCTCGCCGTTTCTCGGATTTCACACGCTGCTGGCGATCATCGTCGCGTTCCTGTTCGATCTGAACCGCGTCGCGGCGCTGCTGGGCGTGTACTCGAACCTGCCGTGGATCATCGCCCCGTACTACGCGATCGTGACGATGCTCGGGGCGAAGATCATCGGGCACAAGCCGCCGGTCGGCTTCAAGATGCAGCTGGCCGCCCTGTTCGAATTGTCGGTCTTCCACGAGGAATTCTGGCATCAGCTGATCACGATTCTGAAACCGCTGCTCTGGCCGTACACGGTCGGCTCGATGCTCGGCGCCATCCTGATGGCCGCGATTGCGTACCCCCTCGCGCTCGCGTTTGTGACAAGTCGCCGGCGCATTCATGACATCATTCACCATCATCACCGATGATCATTTCCGGCCGCTTCTGGCGGAAGACGATCGTGACGGCGATTGCGGCTGTCGGCTTCGTATCGCTCTATGAAGTGACGGCGCTCGACTCGAAGTACGTCGCGCGGCTGGCCATGCTGCACGAGACATCCCCCCTGCCGCTCCCTGGTTCCAGGCTCGCGTTCAGCGCTACTGCGTACTGCAAAGGCATCGTGACGGCGTCGGGCGTGCCGGTGCAGAGCGGCGTGGCAGCCGCTGACCCGGAGCTCCTGCCGGTGGGATCCGTGATTGAAGTGGATTCGCTGCCGCTGAAATACAACGGCATCTACACCGTCATGGACACCGGGCCGGCCGTGCAGGGCCGGCAGGTGGACATTTACATGTGGAGCTGCAACGAGGCGCTGCAGTTCGGCCGCAAGCCGATTCATCTGACGGTGCTGCGACTCGGCTGGAACCCGCGCGCCACCACGCCGAGCTTCCTCGACCGCTTCTTCAAGCGCCCGGAGCCCGAGGTGTTGCCTGCGCGGCCACTACCGCAGGCTCCTCAATCTTAGGATTTGAGGATGTGAGGATCTCAGGATTTATCTCGATACTTCCTCAGATCTGTACTGAAGCTCGAAGAGCTTGAAGTAAATGCCGCGCTGCGCCAGCAGTTCCTGGTGCGTGCCCGATTCGCGAAGCTGACCCTTGTGCAGCACGAGGATCTGATCCATATCCTGAATCGTCGACAGGCGGTGCGCGATCGCGATGGTCGTCCGATCCGCCACCAGGGTGTGCAGCGCGTCGCGGATGAGCAGTTCGGTTTCGGTGTCGACGCTCGATGTCGCCTCGTCGAGCACGAGCACGCGCGGGTCGAACGCCAGCGCGCGCGCAAACGACAGCAGTTGCTTCTGTCCGACCGACAGCGTCGATCCGCGCTCGGCGACGGCGTTCGCGTAGCCGTTGGGCAGCCGCAGGATGAACGGCTCGG